>NZ_JBFARO010000016.1:0-115583 GCF_040677125.1 Actinomadura sp. NPDC049382 | reverse complement strand
GTCACTCTTCACATACCGGCCCTCCTGGATCGCTGGCAACAACACCCCTCTTTGCCAGCCGACCCAAAAAAGGTTCACGCGCGAGCGGCGGCGGGAGTGTCCAATGAACGGCGGATTCGATGATCAAGGAGACGCTCGGTGACTGACATCGGCGTCGGACGAGCGGCTGATCTCGATGCTGGTGGAGCGTGCTCGGACGCCGGGCGGTGACGTCATCGACTCGTAAGGGTCGGCGTGGACAGAGCAGATCTACCGTGACGGCATGAAGATGTTCAGTCTGTCCCTCTCCGCGCTGGCAGTCGTGCTGACCGCATGCGGTGGTGGGACCGCTGAGCCGGGCATCGCCGCGTCGTCGGCGACGGTTTCAGCACCGACGAGCGCGGCGCCGAGCAAGGCGTCCGTCAAGGAAGCACCCGCGTTGCTGAGGTTCCGGGGAGCCAAGCTCGATGGAACGGCGTTCGACGGCGAGAGCTTGGCAGGCAGGCCGGTCGTGCTCTGGTTCTGGGCGCCGTGGTGCCCCAAATGCCAGGCCGAGGGGCCCGCGGTCGCCAAGGCCGCTCAGAAGTACGGCGACAAGGTCGCCTTCGTGGGGGTCGCCGGGCTCGACAAGGACAAAGCGGCGATGGAGAGGTTCGTTTCGCGCACCGGCACGTCCGGGATCGTCCAACTGGACGACCGGACCGGCGCCCTCTACAAGCACTTCAAGGTCACCTCGCAGTCCTCTTATCTGATCGTGAACCCCGAGGGTGGCAGCCACCCGGCGGTGGGCCCATTGGACGAGGCCGAGCTGTCCTCCCTCATCGATAAGCACGCCCTGTAAATGGACGACCTCGCGCTCGCGTTGGCCGCCGGATTGGTCGCGGCGTTCAATCCGTGCGGCTTCGCGATGTTGCCTTCGTTCCTGGCCCTGCTGGTTTCCGGGCCCGGTGGTGCGGTGCGGGCGCTGCGGTTGACGGCGGCCATGACGTTGGGCTTCATCACCGTCTTCGGAATCTTCGGTCTGGTGATCAGCGTCGCGACCGCTCCGATCCAGCGGCACCTGCCGTGGGTCACCGTCGTGACCGGCGGGCTCCTGATCGTGCTCGGCGTCTGGCTGGCGTCCGGGCGGGAACTGCTCCTGCAACTTCCGCGCCTGAACGTCGGCCGGCCGACCGGCTCGTTCGTCGCCCTCTACGGATACGGCGCTTCCTATGCGGTCGCCTCCCTGTCGTGCACCATCGCGCCGTTCCTCGCCGTCACCGGGCTGGTCTCCGGGAGCGGCGATCTGCTGGACGGGCTGGCCGCGTTCGTCGCCTACGGTGTCGGGATGGGCCTGGTCATCGGACTGCTGGCCCTTCTCGTCGCCCTTGCCCAGGAAGCCGCCGTCCGAAGGACCCGAGCGGTCCTTCCCCACGTCTCGCGAGCCAGCGGGGTGTTCCTGCTCCTGGCAGGCGTCTATGTCGGCTACTACGGCTGGTACGAGTTGCGCGTCAACGCCGGAGCCTTCGCCGACGACCCGATCGTTGGTACCGTCACCGACATCCAGGGGCAGGTCACCACATGGCTCGATGCCCTCGGCGTCCGCTGGATCGCCGGAGCCTTCGCTCTCGCGGTCGTCCTGGCCCTGGCGCTCCGCAGACGCAGACTCAGGAAGCAGCCCGCTTCTCCCTCGGTGACCGACAACGTGACGTGAGCCGCAGGTCCCGTCATCAGCATGAGCATCGCCTTGTGCGGCGGACGCGATCCGGTCCACGGCCGAACATGGCCGAGGCGACACGTTCACGCCGGATCCCCGCCGTCCAAGCCCCTGGTGCATTGACTGGCGGTGACGTGGGGAACGCCCGGCGCTGGTCGCGATCAGTGGAGCGCCACCCGTTCCGTGAGGACGTGGCGTACCGTTCATGCTCGGGGTCGCGCGGCCGCCATCAAGTAACCAGGCGCTCGAAGGCTTCAAGGGTCCTCAAGATGCACGGGAAGGCGACCGATGGGCTTTATACAGCGCTTCGACCACGTCGGTATCACCGTTGCCGACCTCGACGCCGTGACGGCGTTCTTCGTCAGCCTCGGGTTGGAGGCCGATCAGAAGATGGCCGTGGAAGGCGAGTTCCTGGACACGGTGATCGGCATGACCGGCGCCGCCACCGAGATCGTCATGCTGCGACCGCCTGGAGGCGGAACGACGTTGGAGCTTTCGAGCTTCGTACGGCCGGACCACCTCGCGGGTTCCCCGGCCGCACCGGCCAACGAGCTGGGCCTGCGCAACGTCGCTTTCGAGGTAGGGGACCTGCAGGCTGCCGTCGATCAGGCTGCGGCCGACGGCTACGGCCTGGTGGGAGGCATCGGCGAATATGAGGGCGTGTGGCGGATGGCCTACGTCCGCGGGCCCGAGGGAATCATCGTGTCGCTGGCCGAGCGCGTCCACAAGTAGGGAGACCTGGTGAGCACAAGGGTGACCGACGAACAGATTCAGGCTCTGGCTTCGACCGCGAAACCTTTCAGCCTGGCGCTCCTCCAGTGGACTCCGGAGCGAACCATGAACGGCGCGGACGCGGTAGAGCTTGAGCATCAACGGCGCATGGTGTCGCTTCGTGCCGAGGGGGTGATCGCCGTCCTCTGCCCGGTCGCCTCCGACACTGTGGCGGGCGTCGCGATCATGACCGTGCCGGCTGAGGAAGCCGCCGAGATCATGGCCGACGACCCCTGCGTGCAAGCCGGGATGATGCGCTGCGATGTCCATCCCTGCCACGGCTTCCCCGGCGACGCTCTCCCCGCCTGAACGATCCAGTCGGGTCGAAGTGCACTTCACGGTCGCTGGGTCAGCATGAGGACGATCTGCTCGGCCGCGGCCCGGGTGTCATACGTCGGGTCCTCGAGGAACTCCGCGACGACGGCGTCGATCATCCCGCCGACGAGGATCGCCCGGGTCCGCAGGCTGTCCGCGTCCGCCGGGTGGCCGTCCGCCTCGGCGGCCTCGCGTAGAAGGGCGGCCAGCGGGGCCCAGCGTTCCTGCCCCGGCGGCCGCGCCCGGTCCCCCTCGTCGGCTGCGGCCAGGCCGGCCTGCACGATTGTGCGGGCGTGCTCGGGATGGTCCGTCAGGTAGCCGATCATGGCCCGCACGTAGGCCCCGGGGGCCTCTCGGGGCGAGGTTTCCTCGACCTTGCCGGCCACGTGCGTGACCAGGGCCGTCATCACGTGCTGGTAGGCCGTGGCCAGGACGGCGTCCTTGGTCGTGAAGTGGTAGACCACGGTGCCCTTGGCCACCCCCGCGGCCTGCGCGATCCTCGACAAGGAGGCCGCGGCGTGCCCGTGCTCGGCCACCAGGGTGATGGTCGTGGCGATGATCTGGGCGCGCCGCTCCCGCTCGATCCGGGTGAGACCGTCGGGCCCCGACGCGCGCGCTGGCATGGGACGAGGCTACTCTGGAACCTAGGATTTGACCGAACGGTCAAAAAAAAGGGGGACCATGGAGGAGGACGTCCAGGACGCGACGCCCGAGGACGGTGCCCGCATGGCCGCGCGCAAGCGTCGTCGCCGCCGGGCCGGGGGCATCACCGCCGGGGTGCTGGTGGTTGCGGTGGTGGCCGGGGCATTCGCGCTGCGCACACCGAGCCCTGTGGGGCACTGGAACTCGAAGGCCGGGTACGAGGCGTTCATGGCCGACTACAAGCGGGCCTGGGAGGCGATGCCCGCCCCGGACAAGACGCTGGACGTGCGCACCGGGTTCGGGTTCGTGCGCGTCTACCGGTTCGAGGCCACCACCGACGCCCCGGCGAAGCACCCGTTCGTGCTGCTGCCGGGCCGGTCCTCACCCAGCCCGATCTGGGCGGACAACATGCCCTCCCTGCTGGAGCTCGGGGACGTGTACGTGCTCGACCTGCTGGGCGAGCCCGGCCTGAGCGTGCAGATGGTCCCGATCGAGGACTTCGCCGACAACGCCGCCTGGCTCGACCAGGCCCTCGCCGAACTGCCCGAGGAGAAGTTCAACCTGCTGGGGCTGTCCATCGGCGGGTGGACGGCCGCGAACATGGCCGCCCACCGCCCCGAGCGGGTGGCCGGGCTACTGCTGATCGACCCGGCCTACACGTTCGGCAGCATCCCCGCCGAGACGGCGGTGCGGGCGATCCCGGCCTCGGTGCCCTGGCTGCCCAAGTCCTGGCGCGACTCTTTCGCCTCCTACACCGCCGGGGGCGCGCCAGTGGAGGACGAACCGGTGGCCCGCATGATCGAGACCGCGATGAGCGCCTACTCGATCAAGCTGCCCCAGCCGGCCCGGATCCCGGAGAAGGACCTGAAGGGCCTGAACATGCCGGTCCTGGCGATCCTGGCCGGCAAGTCGGTCATGCACGACACCGCGAAGGCCGAGAAGGTCGCCAAGCGTGTCCTGCGTGACGGGACCGTGGTCGTCTACCCGCATGCCTCCCACGCGGTCGGCTCCGAAGAGGCCGGCGCGATCGCCAAGGAGATCAAGGCCTTCCTCGCCGCTCACGCATGAACCTCGTCCGATGAGTTCGGTTCCGGCGGCTGGTCGGAACCTCGACACGACACTCACGAACGGAGGTATGAGCATGGGCAAGGTCATCGTCGATCTGAGCGTGTCCCTGGACGGGTTCATCGCCGGGGCCGACGCCGGCCTGGACAGCCCCCTCGGTGTCGGCGGTGAGCGGCTGTTCCATTGGTTCAGCGCGGGCCCGGAGTCCAACCGCGTCAACCGGTGGTTCTGCCCGCCCGACGCCAGCAGGCAGGTCATCGAGGGCTGGTACCGCGACATCGGGGCGATGATCAGCGGGCGGCGGACGTTCGACGTCGCCCGCGGGTGGCGGGACGGCCATCCCATCGACGTCCCCATCTTCGTCGTCACGCACAAGGCGCCGGCCGAGGGCGAGTGGAGCCCGCGGGTCTCCTTCGTCACCGAGGGCGTCGAGCGAGCCGTGGAGTTGGCGAAGGAGGCCGCCGGCGGACGGGACGTGTCGGTGTCGGCCGCCGACACCGCGCAGCAGTTGATCCGCGCCGGGCTGCTCGACGAGATCCGGCTGAGCATCGCGCCGTGCCTGCTCGGGTCGGGCGTCCGGCTGCTCGACGACATCGGGCCGGAGCCGCTCGACCTCGAGCAGATCTCCATCGTCCCGTCGGACGGCGTGACCCACGTCCGCTACCGCGTCGTCCGCTGAAGCGAGGCGGGCCGGGGGAACAGGTCCGGATCCGGAACGCGGCTACTCAACGCGCGGGGTCTTAAGGCTTCGGTGCACCGGCTGCTAGGCGTGCCAAATGCTGGCGAGCTGTCGGGTGGCCAGGCGGGCCGGGATCGCGCGCAGCAGGCTGTCACGCACCCAGGCGGCGGCCCCGGTCCGAGAGGTCAGCCGGGACTGCCGCTCGGCGGCTCGCATCATGCGGTTGGCGCGCGGGCGGCGCTGCGCGTCGTAGCGCAGCAGCCGCTCGGCCACGTGTGCGGGCTCTGCCGCCTCCAGGTGGCGGGTGAGCGAGGCGGCGTCCTCGAAGGCCTGGCTGGCGCCCTGCCCGAGGTCGGGCGTCATGGCGTGTGCGGCGTCGCCGAGCAGCGCGATCCTGCCGGACGCGAACGTCGGCAGCGGCTCGGCCAGGCAGGCGATCGGGTCGACGTAGACGTCGTCGGCCGCGGTGGCCGCCAGCAGTGCCGGGACGGCCGGATGCCAGTCGGCCATCAACTCCAGCATCAGCTCACGAGCCCGCTCCGGCTCCGGGACGGTTTCGGGCAGCGGAGAGTCGGTGAACCAGTACAGCCCGTCCGAGCCGAGGGGGAACAGCCCGAACATCGCACCGGTGCGCCGGTCGATCAGGATCCCGGCCAGCAGCTCCTCCACGTCCGGCTCCGCGGGGCGGGGCAGGGTGCCGCGCAGGTCCATGCGGCCGATTCTGCGCAGCCCGCGGTGGCCGGGGAACAGCTGTGCGCGCAGCCTGCTGCCGATCCCGTCGGCCGCGATCACCACGTCCGCCTCGTCGACGCGCTCGCCGCCGCTGAACACCGCCACCGCGTCCTCGCCGGCCTCCAGCCGCTCCACCGGTGCCGCGGTCCGCACCGAGTCGGCGGGCAATGGGGCGCGTAGGGCGCGGTGCAGCTCCGTCCGTTCGGCCACGATCATCGACCCGACCTCGCGTTGCGCCTGCACCGCGTCGGTGATCAGCAGCGGCCGTCCGCGCCAGTCGCGCAGCCCGCCGGTGCGGGCGCGGGTGGACCGCGCTCCGCCGATGTCAGTGGTGTCGTAGCCGAGTTCCTCCAGCGCCCGCAGCCCGTTGGGCATGACCACCACGCCGGTGCCCGCCTCGCGGAGCTCGGCGCCCCGTTCGTAGAGGACGACCTGGTGCCCCTGACGGTGCAGCCCCACCGCCGCCGTCACCCCGCCCAGCCCTGCACCGACCACGATGACGCGCATGGCACCCTCCATTCACTACGGTCGTACTACTACGGCTATTGGTAGCATGGTGCGGTGCCGCCCACCAACCTCGCCCGCCGCCAAGCCCTGACCGACGCCGCCATCGACCTCCTGGCGGCCTCGGGAGTGCACGGCGTGACCCACCGGACGGTGGAGAAGCAGGCGGGGCTGCCGCCCGGCACGGCGTCCAACTACTTCCGCAGCCGCGAGGCCCTACTGGTGGCCGCGGCGGAGCGGGTCGTCGAGCTGCACCTGGCCGACATGGAGCAGGCGGCCGAGCACCAGCCCGCGGGCGGCGCCGACCTGGTGGAGATGCTGACCGAGTCGTTGTTCACGGCGGCGACCGCGCTGCGCGACCGCTACCTTGCGATCTTCGAGCTGAAACTGGAGGCGCTGCGCCGCCCGGCGCTGGCCGCGGCGCTGGCGGGACTGCAGGAAGCCGCGGTGCGTTTCACCGCCGGGCTCCATGACCAACTGGGGCTGAAGATCGCACCCGAGAAGGTCCCCGCACTCATCGCGCTCTACGGCAGCGCCCTGTTCGCCCTGGTCAGCGCACCACCCGGCACCGTCACCCGGCCCTCCGTCAAAACCATCGTCGACACCATGGTGCACGGCTCAGCCGTACCGGATCCCTAACGCGGGCCGTGGTCGAGCTACGCCGCTCACGCCCCGAACCGGCGAGAGAAGGCCGCCCTGATGCTGCTCGACCAGAGGAACGGTTGGACGCCGAACCAGATCACACCCAGGGCTGTGAGCAAGGTGGCGAAGGAGGCGTCCAGTTCGATCTCCATGCCGTATCTCCAATCCGCCAGCTCGTAGACCGGCTTGGCCCAGAACAGGGCCACCACGCCCTCGACGGGAACCGCCACGGCGAGCAGGGCATGGCGGACGGGCGGGGCAGTCACCCGGCCGGCGAACGACCAGTTCATCACGGTGAAGGCCAGCATGAACGCGAGTGTGCCCAACGCCCAGGGAACTCCGAAGCCCTCTTTGGCCTGGCTACTCTCCCCGTACGTGTACACCGAGACGATTCCCACGTGAAGGGCGCCGAGAATCAAGATCATGCTGCCGAGGCTGAGGAGCGGTCTGTGCGACAGGAACCACAGTCCGCACATGACGATGAAAGCCACGACCACCAGCAACAGACCGGGCGAAGGGTGCGTGTAGTACTCGAGGGGAAACCTGTCGCCGACCTCGCTCCACGGTGAGACCAGAAAGGTCAGCATGGAGAGTACGGCGCAGACGAGGGCGACTCTGATCAAGATCGCTTGATGGCGCTGGAACGGGATGTCACTGACGGGTGAGGAGAGAAGGGAAGTACGGGGCTGCGGACGATCCTGGACGGGCGGTCCGATGTCGACCGCGGTGTTGCCTGTCAGGTTGAGGGCGGCGTTGAGCAGGTCGCGGACCTGTGCGGGGTGGAGCCGTTCGTCGGGGTTCTTG
Organism: Actinomadura sp. NPDC049382; assembly: GCF_040677125.1. Taxonomy (NCBI): domain Bacteria; kingdom Bacillati; phylum Actinomycetota; class Actinomycetes; order Streptosporangiales; family Thermomonosporaceae; genus Actinomadura; species Actinomadura sp. NPDC049382. The sequence continues at coordinate 107,754 of NZ_JBFARO010000016.1, read as the reverse complement.
CGCAGTAGGCCGTTGAGGGCTTGGGCGAGTGGGCCGCCGCACCTGGGTGTGGGTGGGTGCCGGGTGGCGATCGCGACGAAGACGGCGCCGTGGCTGGGGCCGTCGAACGGTCGGCGGCCTTCGACCGCCGCGTACAGGGTGGCGGCCAGGGACCACAGGTCCGAGGCCGGGGTGACCGGCTTGCCCTCCACCTGCTCGGGCGACATGTAGGCGGGCGTGCCCAGCACCATGCCCGAACGGGTGATGGTGGCATCGCCCTCCAGCGCGGCGATGCCGAAGTCGGTCAGCAGGACCCGGTCGCCCTCCAGCAGCACGTTGGCGGGCTTGACGTCCCGGTGGACCACGCCCTGGGCGTGCGCGGCCGACAAAGCGTCCAGCATCGCCAACCCGATCACCGCGACCTCACGTGGCGGCAGCGCCCCCTGCCCGGCCAGCACGTCCCCGAGGGACCGGCCCTCCATGAGTTCCATCACGATCCAGGGACGGCCATCGTCGCCCGTCACCCGGTCATAGACGGCCACGATGCCGGGGTGCCGCAGCCGCGCGGCGGCGCGGGCCTCACGGTCCATCCGCGCGTACCAGTCGCGCCGTTCCCGGTCGGTGACCTGGTCGGGAACCAGAAGCTCCTTGACGGCGACCTCACGGTCCAGTTCGAGGTCATGGGCCCGCCACACCGACCCCATCCCGCCCCGGCCGATCCGGTCGAGCCGCCGGTACCGGCCCGCCAGCACCCCGTCACCGTCCCAACCCATGATCAGAACCTACCGATGCGGGACCGCCGGCCGTTGACGATCCGGGTAACTGTCAGACATCGGTGTTCGGCTGAAGGTCGCGTCCAGTGGAGTGGTGCAGGGAGTCGTGGTTTCAGCGGCTCACGGTGGTCTCCCGCTGCACGTACGACAGCTTTTCGGGGTTGCGCACGTGGTAGGCGCCGGTGATGAAGCCGTTCTCGACCCGCACCGCCACCACGCCGTCGATGTCTCCGTCGACCCGGACGAGCAGGCCCGGGCCACCATTGATCTGTACCGGCTCGACCGTCCTTTCGGCGTCGCGCTTCCACCAGCCGGTGGCCAGCAGGCGCGCCACCTTGTCGGCCCCGATGACGGGCTTGAGCAGGGCGTGTTTGATTCCGCCGCCGTCGCTCAGCGCGACGACGTCCGGCGCCAGGATGTCGACCAGGCGCTGCAGGTCGCCGGTTTCCACCGCGCGCTGGAAGGCCCCGAGCGCGGCCCGGGTCTCGGCCGGTGAGACGACGCCGCGCGGCCGGCGCGCGGCGACGTGCGCCCGTGCCCGGTAGGCGAGCTGGCGGACCGCCGCCGGGGTCTTGTCGACGGCTTCGGCGATCTCGTCGTAGTCCAGGTCGAACACCTCCCGCAGCACGAACACCGCCCGCTCGACCGGCTGCAGCGTCTCCAGCACCAGCAGCATCGCCATCGACACGCTGTCGGCCAGCTCGACGTCCTCGGCCACGTCGGGCGTGGTCAGCAGCGGCTCGGGCAGCCACGGCCCGACGTAGGACTCCTTGCGCCGGCCGAGCGTCCGCAGCCGGTCCAGCGCCTGCCGGGTGACGATCCGCACCAGGTAGGCGCGCTTCTCCCGCACGGTCGCCAGGTCGACGTCCACCCACCGCAACCAGGTCTCCTGAAGGACGTCCTCGGCGTCGGCGGCCGACCCCAGCATCTCGTAGGCCACGGTGAACAGCAGGTTGCGATGGGCGACGAACACCTCGGTGGCGGAATCCACGCGGTCACCGCGATCGAGCGGCTCGGCCGTGCTCGCCGTTCGTTCGCTGCGCTCGTGCATGCCTGACTCCCGCCCGCTCGCTCTCACCACTGCCATACGCACAAGACGTCGTTCTCCACCGCCCCGTAACACCCCGGGCGGGTGGCCTAGGTCACTTGTTCGCGCTGTTACGGAGATCGGGGCACCGGCGTCTCGTGGTCGTCGGGACGCCGCGCGGACGATCCGTCCGGCACTACGACATGCGACATCACGAGATGAGCTCGGAAGGGAAGACCTCACCATGTCCACACCCACGACGACCCCGCGGGAGCATCCGCGGTCGCGTATGCCCAACCCCCTCCCCTGGCCCACGGCATGAGCACCGTCAAGGCCGTGGTGGCGGGAGCGACCGGGCGGTTGGGACGCCACGTCGTGGACGTTCTGACCGAGAGGGGACACCGGGTCGTGCCGGTATCCCGGGCCACCGGCGTGGACATCGTCACCGGTGAGGGCCTCGGCGAAGCCCTCACCGGGGCCGGCGTCATCATCGGCGTCGACAACGCCACCGCCGGTTTCCTCGCCGCCAAGAAGGCGCACGAGGAATTCCTCCGGTCGGGTCCGATCCCCGTCCGCATCCTGCGGGCCGCGCAGTTCCACGAGTTCGTCGGCCAACTCCTGGACTGGCGGCAGGGCGACGTCGCCTACATCCCGGCTCTGCCCTCTCAGCTCGTGGCCTGCCCCACCGTGGCCGAGGAACTCGTCGGCCTCGCCCTGGATCCGGGCTCTCACGCTCTGGAGACGCCGATTCCCGAGATCGCCGGCCCCCGCAAGGAGGTCCTGGCCGAGGCCGCCCGGCTCCTCGGCGCCCGCCGAGGCGTCCAGGTCGTCGGCGTCGACGGCTCCGGCATGCCCGATGCCGAGATCGCCGCCGACGGCGGGTTCCTGCCCAGCCCGCACGCCAAGCTCGCCGGACCCACCTTCGAGGAGTGGCTCGGCGGCCAACCCTGAGCCGGCCGTACGCACGCGCCCGCCCTTGTTCCGGAAGCCCCACCACCCGCTACCCGACCACCTAGGAGTGCTCCCATGTCAACGCCGACCGCGCCGCCCTCCTCCGCCGGCGCCGAACAGCCCGTGCGTCCTCGGTTCTTCGCTCTGATGAAGGCGAGCACGGTGTTCCTGTCCACCGCGCTGCTGGTGCAGGGGGTCACCGCGGGACAGCTCCTGTCGGACGGGGGCAGCCGCCAGTTGCACGATGCGACGAGTCCCGCCGTTTCGGTCGCGATAGTCCTGCAGTTCATCGCCGCGCTCCTGGTGTGGCGGGCGGGGCGCGGGCCGGTGCTGTACCCGGCCGTCAGCGCGCTCCTTCTCGTGCTGATCATCGTCCAGTTCCTAGTCGGTGAGAGCGGTGACCTCGCCGTCCACGTCCCTCTCGGCGTGGCGCTGTTCGGGGCGAGCGCCGTCCTGACGGCACAGGTATGGTTCCCCCGCTCCGCCGACTGAGACGATGGAAGGGAGCGCCGCTCCCCCAGCCGATCACAGCACGGGCTTGGTGCCTGGTGAGCGAGCCGGCGGCTCGTTTTCTCGGGGTGTCGGGCCGAGGTCTTTGCGCGGAGGGCCCTGCGGCTCGGTTCCGGTCGGGACGCGTACCAGCCAGATGGCGCACACTGCGGTGACCGCGGCCATGAGGGTCAGCAGGACCCGGTAGTCGACGACCAGGGACAGTGCCGCGCCGAGGGCGATGGAGACGGTCTGCGGGGTGCTGACGACGCCCATCGACGCGGTCAGTGCCCGGCCGCGCAGGGCGTCGGGCGTGCGTCGCTGCACCGCCATGACCAGGCCGACGGTCGTCCAGCACATGCCGAAGCCGAAAAGGAACGCCCCCACCGCCACCGGGAGGATGGCGGGCGCCAGATAGACCAAGGACGCCACCGTCACCAGGGCGATGCCCGACATCACCGTGCGCAGGTCGCCCACGCGGCGGATGGCGGCGCCCGCCGTCAGGCCGGCGCAGACGGCGCCCGCGCCCTGCACACTGCTCAGCACGCCGACGAACGCGGGAGCGCGGTGCAGCCCGTCGTCGACGATGGAGAAGATGAGGGTCTGGGAGAAGCCCGTCACCAGCATGGCCAGGCCCAGTGCGCCCACCAGCGTGCGCAGTTGCGGGGACCGGTAGATGTGGCGCAGGCCCGACAGCACCTCTTCGCGCAACTCCAGTGCACCGGTGACATGACGCTGGTCACCGGGCGCTCGGATGAGCCACACGCATACCGCGGCCGCCAGGAACGTCGCCGCGTCCAGCAGGGCCACCACCTGGCCGCCCGCCACGGTGAACAACGCCGCGCCGAAGAGGGGAGCCAGCAACTTCACGCCGTCGGCGGAGGTCTGGAGCAGGCCGTTGGCGTCGGGGAGTGCGTCCTCGTCCACGATCGCCGTGACGAGGGCGGCCTGGGTGGCGGTGATGACCACGCCGGCGATGCCGTAGCAGAGGATGATCGCGTACAGCAGCCAGACCTGGCCCTCGCCGCGCACCAGCAGGCTGAGCAGCATGACGCACGCCATCGCCAGGTTGGTCACGACGAAGACCTGGCGCCGCGGGAACCTGTCGATGAGCACCCCGGCGAACGGGGCGAACAGGAACGGCAGGGCGACGAAGAAGAACGCGCCGCCCGCCGCCGCATTGCTGCCGGTCAGCTCCTTGACCCAGATGCCGAAGGCAATGATGAGAGCCCGGTCGCCAAGGGTTGACAAAGACTGCCCGATGATCAGGAGCCGAAACCCCCGATTGGTCAGGAGAACCCGCACAGGCGACCTCCTCGGCGGGGCGGCGGAACTACAAGACCATGCCATATCCGAGCCTTCATGGATATGGAAGACCGGTGGCCGGATCCGGCACTCGGCAATTCCGCCTGATCCATTTACCATCGGTAAAGATCATGTGTCGGACGACCCATCGGACACCTGAGCGACTGCGTCGCCGTCCTCCCGGCCACCCGCAGGGGAGGCGGCGAACTGGCCCGAGGCCGCTCGCCGGTGCCGTCCGTGCGAGGAGGTCGATATGTCGGAGGCGCCGGTCGCGGATCCGGCCGCGGGACTCGCGGAGCCCGCGGCGCTGCTGGACCCCTACGCCTTCTTCGGCCGCCTGCGCGAGAGCGCGCCCGTCCACCGCAGCGCCTTCCTCGACTCCTGGGTGCTGACCCGGTACGACGACTGCGCCGCGGTGCTGCGCGACACGGAATCGTTCGCCTCGGACTGGCGCCGGATCGGCGAGGCCGTGCCGGAGCCGCTGCTGAGCATCCAGTCGCTCGACCCGCCCGAGCACACGGCCATCCGGCACTTCATGGTCGACGCGGTCCGCGGGCTCGACCCGGGCGTGCTGCGCGAGCGCATCGCCGCGCAGGTCCGCGCCCGTGCCGAGCGGCTGCGCGCGGCCGGGGAGTTCGACTGCGTGTCCGACTTCACCGCGCCGCTCGCGCTGGACACCATCACCGCGGTGCTCGGGGTGCCGCCCATCGACCCCGCATGGTTCCTGCCCGTGTCGCAGACGATCGTGGACGGCATGGACGCCGGGATCTGGCCCGAGACCGGGGAGCCCGCCGTGCGCGCCCGCGCTGAGCTGGCCGAATACACCGGCCGGTGGCTGGACGATCCGCCGGCGGACGGGCTGGTGGCGCATGTGGCGGCCAAGGCGCCCGGCTCCGGCATCGCGCGCCCGGTGCTGCTGAACACGCTGCGGGCCGTCCTGCACGCCGGGTTCGAATCGGCGGGGCGGCTGCTCGGCAACGCGCTGGTCGTCCTGCTGAACTCACCGGAGAATTTGGCACGTTTCACCCGGGCTGACCTGTCACTCGCAGTGGAGGAACTGGTCCGGTACGTGTCGCCGGTGCAGGCCGACGCGCGGGCGTGTGTACGGGAGACGCGCCTCGGCGGCCGTGTCATCGCGCCCGGCGAAGCGGTGACGCTGATGCTGGCCGCCGCGAACCGGGATCCGGCCAGGTTCGCCGAGCCCGACGAGCTGGACTTCGCCCGCCGGCCCAACCCGCATCTGGGGTTCGGCCGGGGCGCCCACGCGTGCCTCGGGCAGTCGCTGGCGGTCCTCCAGGCCCGGGTCGTCCTCGGCCTGCTCGCGACCGAGTTCCCGGGAATCCGCCTGGCCGAGAAACCCGTCTACCACCGGAATCTCACGCTGCGAGGCGTGGCCCGGCTCAAAGTCCACCTCAGCTGACCGACCTCGAATCCGTCTTGACAGAAAGGAGGTGGCACGGATGCGTTACCTCCACTGAGTGGCATAGAGGGTGCCCGGCATATCGGAGCACGCTTCCCGCCTGCACCGATATGCCGGGCCACTCATTATTCACCGCGTCGGCCAACCTCAGAGACTCTCCGCGCACTTCAGCGCGGTCTCTGTCTCTTGGCACCACGTATTTTCATCTGGAGCGCTTATGAGGGTGTTTGTGCGCACAAAAACCGCCTTGGTAACCGGCCTCGTCACGATAACCGCCACCATCCTTCCGGCCGCTCCACCGTCCGCCACCTCCCACGCCTCCGCGACCCCGCTCCACGCGGCTCCCGCCCACGCGGCGGCAGGTCCTTCGGGCGACGGGTCCCGGGAGCTGTGGCTGGCGCGGCTGCTGGCGGGGTCCACCCATGGCGCCGACGCGTGGCGGCACCTGCGCGTCCTCGACCGGATCGCCGCACAGAACGGCGGGGTGCGCGCCACCGGCACGCCGGGGTTCGAGGCTTCCGCGCGCTACGCCGCCAAGGTGCTCACCGCCGCCGGCTACCGCGTTCACCGGCAGCAGGTGCCGTACACCGACTATCAGATCGACGCGGAGAGCGCGGCGGTGACCGCGCCCGCCGCCCGCCAGGTGCGCGCGATGGTCATGCGCTGGTCACCCGTCACCCCGCCCGGCGGTCTCGACGCCCACCTCGTCGTGCCCCGGGCCACGGCGGGCGACGCCGCCGGATGCTCCGCCGCCGACTACGACGGGCTGCCCGTGGCCGGATCCATCGTGCTCGTGCGGCGCGGATCCTGCGGCTACACGGCGCAGCAGCGCGTCGCCGCCGGCCTCGGCGCCCGGGCGATGCTGATCTACCTGGACACGCCGAGTCCGGACAACATCTACCGGCTGCACGCGTTCGACCCGAAGGCGTTCACCATCCCGGTGGCCAGCGTCACGCAGACGCAGGCCGAACAGCTCGCCCAGGAGACCGCGCAGCACCAGGTGCGGCTGCGTCTCGACCTGCGCGGGCACGGGGTCGCGGGAGTCACCACCAACCTGATCGCCGAGACGCGCGGCGGCAGCGACGACCGCACCGTCATGGCCGGCGCCCATCTGGACAGCGTGTCCGAAGGACCCGGCATCAACGACAACGCCGCCGCCGCGGCCGCGTTGATGGCGACCGCGCTGCGGCTGGCGCCCCACCAGGACAAGGTGCGGCACAAAGTCCGGTTCGCGCTGTGGGGGGCCGAGGAGCTCATCGACATCGGCTCCAACTACTACGTGCACAACCTGACCCCGGCCGAACGCGCCAAGATCGCGCTCTACCTCAACTTCGAACTGATCGCCGCGCCGAACGGGGTGCGGTTCGTCCTCGACGGGGACGCGAGCGAGCAGCCGCCGGGCACCCCGCCCGGCCCGGCGGGTTCGCAGGTCGCGGAGAAGGTCTTCAAGGACTACTTCGACCACGCCGGACTCCCCTACGAGAGCCACGACCTGCGGGCCGTCGGCTCCGACCACGAGCCGTTCGTGGCCGCGGGCATCCCGGTCGGCGGCCTGAACGGCGGCGTCCTCGGGGTCAAGACCGCCGCGCAGGCGGCCCGGTTCGGCGGGACGGCCGGGCAGCTGTACGACCACTGCTACCACCAGACCTGCGACACGATCGGCAACCTCGACCGCCGGGCTCTCGGCGAGAACGTGCCCGCCATCGCGTGGGCCGTGGGCCGCTTCGCCCTCGACGTCTCCGACCTGCCCGCGGCCGGCGCCCGGGAGCAGCGACCATGACGACGTACCACGAGGCCGTCGAATCGCCGACGGAACCGTCCGCCGCCTACCCGCCGTCGGCGCCGATGCGGCTCAGTTTCGACGTCGACGCGCTGCGCGCCGACCTCGACCTGCTGCGGCACCGGCGGTGGCGCGCCCAGCGCGCCTACAGCCAGGACGGCACCGCCATGGAGTCCGGCGTGGACTGGCGCATCCTGCCGCTGCGCAGCGTCGGCGGCGATCCGGTACGGACCGACCCGGGCGGCCCGGGCCTGACCGACTTCGCCGACACCCCGTGGCTGGACGACGCCCCGGCCCTCGCGCAGGTCATCGACGCCCTGCCGGCGCCGGTCCGGGGCGTACGGCTGATGGCCCTGGGCGCGGGTGCGACCGTGCACGAGCACCGCGACTACAAGTACGGGTTCGAACGCGGGCTCCTGCGGCTGCACGTGCCGATCGACACCAACCCGGACGCCGTCGTGGTCATCGACGGCGTGTCCGAGCACTGGACGCCGGGACGGTTGTGGTTCGGCGACTTCGGCCGCAGGCACTACGTGGCGAACCACGGGGACCGCGCCCGGGTGCACATGGTGCTCGATTGCCTGGTCAGCCGGGAGGTCGTCGGGCTGCTGCCGGACGAGTTCCGGGAGCTGCTGCCGCTGAGCGAGGTGATGTTCGCCCGCGATCCGGTGCCGCTGACCGCGTCCGAACGCGACCGGCTGTGCTGCCGGTTCCGGCTGCCGGGCGACTTCGCGCAGTGGTCGGAGGAGGAGGTCGAGGCCAGGCCCGACAGCGACGCCGCGGTCCTCGTGCACGAGGACCGGCTCGTCCTCGCCATCGACGGCGAGCCCGCCTTCGGCCTGGTGCATCTCGGGCTGGGCGAGTTCCGCCTCACCGGCTGGAGCGAGGAGCGCACCATCGCCGTCGAGTCCACCGGCCAGGTGCGGATCAGGGAGCGCGCCGGCCGCGCCCTCCGCGAGTGGACCCGTCCGGCACAGCCCGTCCACGGCGGCCGGACGGCGTCGGCCGCGCACGATCCCCTGACGACGCGCCCGCGTCCCGACCAGACAGGCAGGTGACTCGCATGACCTCCGCCACCCGGGTCGCTCCGCTCGGCACCGACCCGTACGCCTTCCAGCCCGGTTACTACGATCTCTTCCGCGCCTCCCGCGGAGAGGGCGCCCTCCCCGACCCCCGGTTCTTCGCCGGCCGCGCGCCCCAGGGCGGACACGCGCTGGAGATCGGCGCGGGCACCGGCCGGATCACGCTGGCCGTGGCCGAGCGAGCCGCCACCGTACTGTGCCTGGAAAGGTCCGCCACCATGCGCGCGGTGCTGCTGGCCAAGCTCGCCGAACGCCCGCACCTGCGGGCCCGCGTCACCGTGCTCGACCGGGCGGCGCCCCACTTCGACCTCGGCAGCCGCCGCTTCGACTTCGTGTACCTGGCGGGTGTGCTGGAGCACGTGCCGCACCCCGAACGGCCTGTGCTCTTCGAGGCGATCGCCGAACATCTGGCCGAGGACGGCGAGGTGGCGATGGACATGGTGCTGTCGGAACCCGTACCGGACTGGCCCGAGCACGTCGCCGACGAGGCCGCCCTCGGCGACTGCCGGTACGAGATGTCGTCCGAGGCGCGGCCCGTCGGCGACGACCAGGCGCACCTGCGGTTCGTCTACCGCACGTACCACCAGGGCGATCTGGTGGCGACCGAAGTGGTGGAACGCGCCCACTACCTGCACCGGCCGGACGCCGTCGTCGCCGACCTGGCGGCGGCCGGGCTCACCCCGACGGCCGGAACCGCCCTCAACCCCGTCGCCGACGGCGAAGACCCCGGCACCCTGGTCGCCCGCCGTACGGCCTGAACGTCATCCACTTCACCCGAAGAGAGTTCGCGTGCAGGTCATCGGCGTCGGTTTCCTCCGGACGGGCACGACTTCACTCGCGCTGGCACTCGACCGGCTCGGGTACGGCCCGTGCTACAACATGCGGGTCCTCACCACCGAGCCGGAGCGGGCCGCCGACTGGGCCGCCGCGATGGACGGGCGGACGGTCGACTGGGGGAAGGTGTTCGCGGGCTACGGCTGCGCCGTCGGCTCGCCGGCCACCGCGTTCTGGCGCGACATCGTCGACGCGTTCCCGGACGCCAAGGTGGTGCTCACCGTCCGCGATCCGCGACGCTGGTACGACAGCGCCGCGCAGACCATGTCCGCCGTGCTCGCCAGGCCGCCGCTCCTGGTGCGGGTGCTGAGCTGGCGTGGCCCGCGCCGTCCCGATCCCGTGGCGCAGGTCCTCGACCGCGTGCAGCGGACGACGTGGGAACGTGAGATCGGCGGGCCGTTCGGCGAGCGCGCGGAGATGGCCGAGCGTTTCGAGCGGCACGTCGCCGAAGTGCGGGCGTACGTGCCCGAAGACCGGCTGCTGGTGTTCGAGGTCAAGGACGGGTGGGCGCCGTTGTGCGCCTTCCTCGGCCGCCCGGTCCCCGACGAGCCGTTCCCCCGGGAGAACGACGCGGCCACGTTCAAACGGCGGCAGCGGCAGGCGCTGAAGAAGAGGCTGGCTCCTCGGATCCTCGCCGCCACCGCGCTCGCGACCGGCGCCGCGATCACCTGGGCGGTACGCCGCAAACGGCGCCCAAGCCGACCCGGCAGGTGACCCACAGACCACTCGACGCCCCAGTTCGCCTCGGCCTGTATGTAAGCGCAGGTCCGCCTTACTGCGGGCGGGTGAGGCGGATGTAGCCGTAGGGGTTGAAGAACAGGTCGTCCTCGTCGTAGCGGTCGCAGTCACCGGTGCGCAGGACGTGGCGGGGCGCGTCCTCGGTCAGGCGGAAGCCGGCGCCGTCCTCGATCTCCTGCGCGCGGGGGTCGGCCAGCAGGTAGATGGCCAGCGCGTCCAGATGCGTGACCAGGTCGGGGACGCCGTCGGCCGCCAGCTGCTCCTCGTCGACTTCGATCTCCACGTCGGGCGCCCCGAGCAGGTGCATGCCGCAGCTGTAGAGGACCTCGCCGTCGTAGATCGGACGCTTCACCCAGGCGTTGACGAGCACGGCGGCGAGTTCCTCGTCCTTGGCCTCGGCGGCCTGCTCGCCCAGGGCGAGCCAGCGGTCCCGGCCGTGCGCGACCCCGCTGCTCTCGTTCTTCACCGCGGCGGCGCCGGAGCGCAGCAGCGCGGCCGTCACCTCCAGCAGGCGCCGCGACGTGTCGGCCGCCAGGCCCCGCATCATCGGCGCGGACAGCAGGTAGCCCACGGTGTCGTGGGACGCCACCGCCTCCCGGTCCGCCTCCCCGAACGGGACTCCCGCCATGCTCGCCTCGAACGCCTCCGGCATCCGGGGGTCGGGCTCGTCCTGGGAGTACTCGCGGTCGAGGACGAACCCGCCGAACGCGCCGGCGACCCGTTCCATCTCCGCGAGCCCGAACCCGGAGCCGGAGCCGAGCACGCACAGGACATGGCGAGGGATCACGTCACTCATCCCGGAACACTATCGATCATGTGCACCGCTCCCCGCGGACCACGTCCGACCACCGTTCGTGGAGGTGGGTGGGTGCGGCCGGGGGGTGGGATGCGGCTTGGGCTTCGGCGAAGGCGTCTTCTCCTAGGACGGATCTCGCTGCGGACGCGATGCGGTCGACGTCAGCGCGTTCTTCGGGCGGCAGAGGGGCGCCTACGGATTCGCGGAGGGCGGCGGCTTCGCCGAGGAGGCGGGCTGCTTCTTCCGGGGCGCCTCTCAGGGCCGCCGCGCCGGCCAGTCCTTCGAGGGCGAGCGCGATCGCTCTGGGGTCGCCGATGTCCTGCGCGACGGTGAGGGCCTCCCGGTGGAGTTCCTCGGCCGCTGCGGCGTCCCCTCGCTGCTCGGCGGTGAAGCCGAGTTCGGCCAGGCCGAGCGCGATGCCCGGTGCGTACCGCACCTCGCGTGCGCGGGCGAGGGCGTCGCGCATGTGGGCCTCGGCGTCGTCGAGGCGGCCCGCGCGGCGGGCGGTCAGGGCCAGGCCGGTGAGGGCGAACGCTTCGCCGGGACGGTAGCCGTGCTCGGCGGCGAGCGTCCTGCCCCGCTCGTGGCGCCGGTCCGACTCGGCGTGGTCGCCGGCCAGCAGGGCGATCCGGCCGAGCCCGGACTGGAGCAGCGAGACCTGGAGCCACAGCCCGAGCTCCCCGGCCAGCCGGAGCCCGTCCCGGCAGAGGCCGGCGGACCTGCGGTGGTCGCCCCTGATCTCCGCGAGCCGGCCGAGCAGTTCGACGGCCCGGACCCGCCCCCACCGCTCGCCCAGCTCCTCGAAGATCGCCAGGCTCTCCTCCCCGGACCGTTCGAGCGCGCCGAGGTCGCCGCGGACGAGGGCGTGGTTGGCCTCGGTGGCCAGGGCCGCGGCGGTGCCCCAGCGGTCGCCGAGCCGCCGAAACACCGGCAGGGCCCGCTCCACCAGGTCCCGGCTGAGGTTCAGGTCGCCGGCGCCGAGCAGCACGTCGCTGAGGAACCACTCCGCCCTGGCGCGTTCGCCCGGATCGGCGATGGCCTCTGAGGGCGTGCGGACGTCCGCCGTACGGCCGCCGAGGAGTTCCAGGCCGGTCTGCCATGCCTCGGCCCTTGCCCTCGTCGCGGTGGGGGCTTCGGCCTGGATGTCCAGTGCCATCGCGAACGCGCGCCGTCCCTCGCCGATCCTGCCGCGCAGGAACCAGTACCAGGCCAGCGCGTTGACCAGCCGCAGCGCGCGGCCGGCGTCGCGCCGCCGCACGGCCTCCTCCAGCGCGCCGCGCAGGTTGGCGTGCTCGGCGTCCAGGCGCCGCAGCCAGCGCCGCTGGTCGGGGCCGTGGAGCTGCGGCTCCGCGCGTTCGGCCAGTGCGACGTGAAAGGTCAGGTGCCGGAGGCGGATCCGCTCGGTCTCGCCGGCCTCCTCCAGCCGGTCCAGGGCGTAGGCCGCGACCGATTCCAGCAGCCGGTAGCGGGCCTGGCCCGGTCCGCCGGCCCGGACCACCATCGAGCGGTCGACGAGGCGGGCCAGCAGGTCGAGGACGTCCTCGGGCGGGATGTCTCCGCCGTCCGCGCAGACCTCCTCCGCCGCCTCCAGCGTGCAGCCCTCGTGGTGCACCGCGAGCCGCCGCAGGACGAGGCGCTCGGGCCCGGACAGCAGCTCCCAGCTCCAGTCGATCATCGCGCGCAGGGTCCGCTGCCGTGCCGGGGTGCCGCGGTGTCCCGAGGAGAGCAGCCGGAACCGGTCGTCCAGCCGTTCGGCCAGGTCGTGGACGTCCAGCGCGCGCAGGCGGGTGGCCGCCAGCTCCAGGGCCAGCGGGACGCCGTCCAGCCGGCGGCAGATCGCGGCGACCGCGCGGGCGTTGGCGGTGTCGATCGCGAACCCCGGGACGGCGGCCGCCGCGCGCGCCTCGAACAGCCGGACGGCGCTGAACCTGCGGAGGCTCGCGGGCCCGTGGTCGGCGGGCGCGTGGGGCGCCTGCAGCGGCGGGACGGGCCAGACCGACTCCCCCGCGAGTCCCAGCGGCTCCTGGCTGGTGGCGAGGATCCGCAGCTCCGGCGCCGCCCGCAGGAGCCGCTCGCCCAACGCGGCGACGTCGTCGATCACGTGCTCGCAGTTGTCCAGGACGAGCAGTACCCGGCGGGTCCGCAGCGCGTCGGCGAGCCGGGCGGCCGGGTCGGCGGGCGCGCCGGCGCACGGCAGGCCGGGGGCGGTGTCGTCGCGGATGTCGAGCGCGGCGGTCACGGTCTCCACGAGCCGGTGGCCCCCCGATGCCTCGGCCGTGCGGTCGAGGCCGGCCAGCTCGACGAGCCACACGCCGTCCGGGTGGTCGGCGGCGGCCCGCGCGGCGGTCTCCAGGGCGAGCCGCGTCTTGCCGACACCGCCGGGGCCGGTGAGGGTGACCAGCCGGGCGGACCTCAGCACCGCCTGGACCTGGACCACCGCCTCGTCGCGCCCGATCAGCTCGCTGATCTGCGCCGGGAGGTTCGTCTGCGGCGGCGTGGTGGGCGCGGTGGCCAGGGCGGGGTCCTGGGCGAGGATCCGCCGGTGCAGTTCGGCGATCTCCGGCCCGGGGTCCAGGCCGAGTTCCTCGCGCAGCCGCGTCCGGAGGTCGGTGTAGGTCTTGAGGGCGTCGCTCTGCCTTCCGGTGGCGTACAGGGCGCGCATGTACGCGGAGCGGAGGCGTTCGCGCAGCGGATGGCGTTCGACCAGGTCGCCCAGCTCGTCGGCGAGCGCGCCCTGCTCACCGGTCTCCAGGTGCGCCTCCGCCCGTTCCTCCAGGGCGGTGAGGCGCTGCTCCTCCAGGAGCGCCGCCACCGGGCGCGCGAACTCGGCGTCGGCGAAGTCGGCGAAGGCCGGCCCGCGCCACAGTTCCAGCGCCTCGGTCAGCAGGCCCGCCCGTGACCGCGGGTCAGCGGCTTCGCGCGCCCGCGCCAGCAGCGCGGTGAACCGCGTCGTGTCGACGGACTCGGGGGCCGCCCGGAGCCGGTAGCCCAGGGCGTCCTCGAAGGACACCAGTTCCCGGGCGCCGGGCTCGGCCTCGTCCAGGGCGCGGCGCAACTGCGAGACCTTGACCTGCAGTGCCCCGGACGGGTTGCGGGGCGGTGCGTCGCCCCACAGGTCGTCGATCAGCCGGTCCACCGGCACCGGCCGCCCCTCGTGCCCGATCAGGACGGCCAGCAGCGCGCGGACCTTGGCCCCGCGCACCGCCACGGGGGCGCCGCCGGCCGTCCATACCTCCAGCGGCCCGAGCACCCCGAATCGCATGCCCCCACGATATCGGCCGCTTTCCCCCGGGATCGGCCCGCTTACGCCGGCCCGCCGCCGGCGGAAAGCGCGCGGTAAGTGCCGGATAAGCACCGGTCGCCATGCTCGCCCCACCGAGCCGTATAGGAAGTTTCGAAGGGAGAGCACGATGACCCCGACCGGGCCGCTGAACATCGCCGTCATCGTCGGCAGCGTCCGGGACCGCCGGTTCGGCCCCACGGTGGCCGCATGGTTCGCCGGGGAGGCCGCCCGGCGCCCCGCCCTCCGCCTCGACGTCGTCGACCTCGCCGAGACGGCCCTGCCCGAAGTGCTCCCCGCCGACGGCGCGGGGACGTCCGAGGCGCCCGAACCGGTACGGCGGCTGGGAGAACGGCTGGACCGGGCCGACGCGTTCGTCGTCGTGACGCCCGAGTACAACCGCAGCTTCCCCGCCTCGCTCAAGACGGCCATCGACTGGTACGTGGACGAATGGCAGGCCAAACCGGTCGGCTTCGTCTCCTACGGCGGAGTCTCCGGCGGCCTGCGCGCCGTCGAGCACCTCCGGCAGGTCTTCGCCGAACTCCACGCCGTCACCGTCCGCAACACGGTCAGCTTCCACTCCTGCCGGGACAGGTTCGACGACCGCGGCCGCCCGATCGACGCGGCCGGTTGCCGTGCGGCGGCCGAGAGCCTGCTCGACCAGCTGACCTGGTGGGCCCGCGCCCTGCGGGACGCCCGCGCCGCACGCCCCTACGCGGCGTGACCCAAGCCTCGCCCCGAACCCTTCTGAGGAGACCGCGATGTCATCGCGCAAGAAGCCCGCCACCGGCGGCCGTCCGCGCTGGAGCCTCGGCCTGCTGGCCTTCTCCAGCCTGATCACTTCGCTCGACTTCACCATCGTGTACGTGGCGCTGCCCGACATCGCCCGCGATGTGGGGCTGTCCGGTCACGCCACCCAGTGGGTGGTCAGCGCCTACGCCATCTTCTTCGGCGGCTTCCTGCTGCTCGGCGGCCGCTCGGCCGACCTGCTGGGCCGCCGCCGCATGTTCGTCCTGGGCATGCTCCTGTTCGGCGGTGCGTCGCTCCTGGGCGGGCTGGCCACCTCACCCGCGACGCTGATCGCCGCGCGGGCGCTCCAGGGGATCGGCGGCGCCGTCCTGTTCCCCGCCACGCTCTCCCTGGTCACCACCAGGTTCGCCGAAGGCCCCGAACGCGTCCGGGCTCTGGCCGTGTGGGCCATGGCCGGCGCGGGCGGGCTGAGCCTCGGCGCCCTGCTCGGCGGTGTGCTGACCCACGCGTTCGGCTGGGAGGCGGTGTTCGTCGTGAACGTGCCGCTGGTCGTGGCCGGCACCGCGGGCGCGTTCGTCCTGCTCGACCCGGACGGCCCGCGCGAACGGCGGCGCGGATTCGACATCCCCGGCGCCCTGACCGGCACGGCCGGGCTGACCCTCCTCGTCTTCGCCATCGCCCAGGGCCCCGAGACGGGCTGGGCCACGGCTCCCGTCCTCACCTCCGGCGTCCTCGCCGTGGCGCTGCTGGCCGCGTTCGTCGTCATCGAGGCCCGCACCCGGCACCCGCTGATGCCGCTGCGGCTGTTCGCCAACCGCAACCTCCGCGCCGGACTGCTGGTGATCCTCGCCTTCGGCATCACCATGCAGAACCTGGTCTACTTCCTCACCCTGTACTTCCAGGACGTGCTCGGCTACACGGCGCTGCAGGGAGGGCTGGCCTTCCTGACCCTCTCGCTGGTGATCGGCATCGCCAACGTCGTCGCCGAACGGCTGATCATCCGCTTCGGCTCCCGGCCGACCCTGATCACCGCCCTGCTGCTCGGCTCCGCCGGCGGCGCGCTGATGGCCGCGGGCATGCGCACCGACGGCTCGTACTGGACGATCCTCGCCGGGCTGATCGTCTACGGCGCCGGCATGGGGACGATCTACCCGACCATGTTCGGCACCTCCGGCAACGGCGTGGCCGACGAGGACCAGGGCGCCGCCGGGGGCATGGCCAACACCGCCCTCCAGATCGGCACCAGCGTGGGCCTGGCCATCCTCGTCGGCGTCTCCACCTCCGGGCTCACCGACCTGACCGGCGAGGCACTGCGCGCCGCAACCTCAGACGGTCTGCGCGACGCGGTCTACGTCGCGGCCGCTCTGACCCTCGCGGGCATCCTCGCCGCCCTGACCGTCCCCCGCCGCACCGCCCCGGCTGCCCCTCCCGTCACCCCCGCCAGCGAGGACCACGTCCCCACTCTTCACTGACCCACCGAACGAACGAAGGGCATCCAACCGCCCCTAGACCTGCGCGGGCACGCCGGACGTCATGTGTCCGGTGTGCTCGCTAGGGCGTTTTCCGGGTCGTAGTTGTAGATCCAGGCGTTGGCCACCAGGGGGTCGGCGGTGGTGAAGGAGTCGTCTCGGGCCTGTTGCTCCGGGCCGTCCGGGAGGTGGTTCACGAGGGACCGGGCGTGGCTGACCTCTTGGAGACGGGTGGTTCGGGGGATCCGCAATCGCTCGTAGCGGCGCAGGGCCCGGGGCGGGTCGTCGGGGTCGTCGGCCAGGCAGCGGGCGAGGACGGCGGCGTCTTCGATGGCCTGGGCGGCGCCCTGCGCGAAGAAGGGGAACATCGGGTGGGCCGCGTCGCCCAGGAGGGTCACGGCGCCCTCGGTCCAGCGCCTCAGGGGCGGCCGGTCGAGGAGGGCCCAGCGCCCGGGGGTCCCGGCCGCGCGGATGAGCGCGGTGAGCCTCGGGTCCCAGCCTTCGAACTCGTGCAGGAACTCCCCGACCGTCGCCGTCGCGGTCCAGGACTCGACGGCGTCGTCCCCCGCGGGGGCGAACGCCACGAGGTTCACGAAGCGTCCGGCGGAGACCGGGTAGTGCACCAGGTGGTGGTCGGGGCCGATCCACAGGGTCTGGGCGTTGCGCCGCGCGAAGGCCGGGGCGCGCTCGGACGGGACGAGCGCGCGGAAGGCGCAGATGCCCGAGTAGGTCGCGGACGCTGCTTCGGTGATCACACCTCGGACGATCGAGTGGATCCCGTCCGCGCCGATCACGACGTCGGGCTCGACGGTCTCACCGTCGGCGAAGCGCAGCACCGGCTGCCTCTGGGCCCGCATGGTCAGTTCGACGCACCGCTTGCCGAGGCGGACGGCGTCGTCGGGGACGGCCGATCGCAGGACGTCCAGCAGGTCGGCGCGATGCGCGGTGTAGGTGTGCTCGCCGTACAGCCGCTCGCATGCCGAGGCCAGGTCCTCGGCGGACAGGACGGTGCCGTCCCGCCACCGGCGGAACTCCCAGCCGACGTCGAGCCGGACGGCACGCGCGGCGAAGGCGTCCAGCACACCGAGCCGGCGCAGCAGCCGGGCCATGTTCGGGGCCGCTACCAGCCCCGCGCCCACCTCCCTGAGCTGCGACGCCTGCTCGTAGACGGTGGCCGTGATCCCTTCGCGGCGCAGGAACGCGCTGGCCGCCAGCCCGCCGATGCCGCCTCCGACGATCGCGATCCGCGGTCCTGCGGCTCCTGCGCCGATCATCTGCTCACGCTCCCGCCCTCCTCGGCAAATCCGGTACCGCGATGATCCCCTCCTGCTCCTCTCGCGCCATCGGGGTGTTCATCTGATGAACATGGTTGTTAGGCTGCCGGGTCACCCGAGACCGGAGGGGGGTGCGTACCCGCATGCCGCGTACCCGTGAACCGGGCAGGACGGTCGGCTCCCGCCTGCTGGACGTCCTCTTCGCCTTCGGGCCGGACCACCCCGACCTGAGCCTGGCGGATCTGGTGCGCCTGACCGGCATCCCCCACCCGACCGCGCGCCGCATGGCCCTCGAACTGGTGAAGGCGGGCGCCCTCGACCGCCGGGAGGACGGGCGGTTCACGGTCGGGCTGCGGCTCTGGCGGCTCGGGACGCTGGCCCCGCTGACGGAGTCCTTGCGGACCCTCGCGCAGCCGTTCATGGAGGACCTGCACAGCGCTCTGCAGCAGCATGTGCAGTTGGCCGTGCTCGAAGGACGCCAGGCAGTGGTCATCGAACGGCTGTCCGCGCCGAGCGCCCTGGGCTTGATGTCGCAGGTCGGCGGACGGCTCCCGCTGCATTGCTCCGGCGTGGGCAAGGTGCTGTTGAGCCACGGCGGCCCGGACCTGGTGGAGAGCGTCCTGGACGGCGGCCTGCGCAAGTACACCTCGCGGACGATCACCGACCCCGGGGAGCTGCGCAGGCAGATCGCCGCGTGCCGCCGGACCGGGACGGCGACCGTCCACGGCGAACTGACCGGGGAGGCCGACTCGGTGGCCACCCGGATCGTCGACGGCCGCGGCCGGGTCGTCGCGGCGCTGTCGGTCGTCCTGCGGAAGGGGTCGGTCAAGCACCAGGCCGCGCTGCCGTCCGTGCTGGCGAGCGGCCTGGGCATCTCGCGGCAGCTCGGCTGGCGCCCCGGAACGGCCGTCCGCCACGGCTGAGCCCGTCACCGCCCGTGACGCGGCGGCCCGGCCGGGCCGATGCGGACGCGGTCGGCGGCGGCGAGGATCGCGGAGGCGCCGCCGGCCGGCGGGTGGATCGCGGCGCCGCCTAGGTTTCGCTCAGGACGGCGTATCCCTCGCGAACGCCGGGGCCGGTGCGGGCGTCCGCGGATCAGCGCTGGAGGGGAGGCGCGTCCGTGGGAGACCGCCGGACCACCAGGTCCCGGGCTCGGGCCTTCTTGGCCCTGCTCCGGTACGCGAAGGCCCCGGACACTCCGAGACTGATCAGCCAGATCAGCCCGTGTACCTGCCATCCCGGCCCCTGGCCCGGCCGCCTTGCGTCCACCGCGCTGTCCGCCGGCCGGGCTCCCTTGTACCACACGCGGACGCGCTCGCCGGCCTTCGGCATCTCCACCCAGGCGCCCTCCTCGATGGAGGTCCGCACCCGCTGACCTGACGAGGTCCTGAAGTCCACGTCCGCGTAGCCGGTTCCCTTCGCGTCGGTCCACGTCCTGACGACGGCGGCGGACGCCTCGGACCCACCCCACTCCGCCTGGATCGTGAGGGAGCTGGTGACTGCGCAGAACACCCCGGCTCCGGCGATGAACGTCGCCATCCCCCCGGGGACCGCTATCGGTCCGCGTCTGTGCCTGCTCACTCGGAAACGAGCCCGATGGCGCTGTTCGAGCGCCTCCATCCACGTCCCCCGACGGCTCACAGCGCCTCCCCCGGTTTCTCATGTGACGCCTTCCTCCGCCCCGGGGTTGCTCTGACCGAGCCGTCAGCGATCGTGCGAGCACAGGCCGGAGAGGCCCCGGACCAGTCCGGAGCCCCTCCGCTCGCGCTCGCCGTCAGCAGCGGAACTGGTTGACCTCCCACCGTTCGTAGGAGCGGCCGAGGTCGGGGCGCCACGACTGGCCGGCCTGGACGGTGCTGTAGTACTTCCACCTGCCGCTGGAGTCGGTCGTCCTGATCTCGGCGCAGTACCCGGAGGCGACGTAGTAGCCGTCGGCATAGGGCCAGCCGAAGCCGGCGGCGCAGTCCGTGCGCTGGCCGACCGGCAGGACCCTGTCGTAGTAGCCCTCGGCGTAGATCTTGCCGTAGCCCCGCCAGTCGAACATCACTCCGAGGCCGATGTCGCCCTGGTTGCTGATGTAGCTGGTTCCGGGCGAGCACGCCCTGGCGCCCGAAGGGGATCCGGCGGGTGCGGCGTTCGCGGTGGCGCTCAACGGGAGCATGGCGGCCACGCTCAGGACCAGCACCGACAATCTCTTCCCGTACTTCATCGTCCTCCTGCCCTTTCGGAACGTCTCCGGTTCTCTCCGATCGAGGGTGCGGGACGCGGAGGATCATGTCGTTACGGCGCAGTGCACACTTCTTTAGTGAGCGTGCACTCCCGACGGACGCGGCGCACGGCCTGGGCTTATGGGTGGCTGGCCTTACGAGGAGCTGGTCGCCGCCGTCCGGCGGAACTGGCGGGGTGAGAGGCCGTAGGCGGCGCGGAACGCCTGGCTGAAGTGGGCCGAGCTGGTGAAGCCCCAGCGGGCCGCGATGGCGCCGATCGGGGTGGCGGTGAGCAGCGGATCGCTCAGGTCACGCCGGCACTGTTCCAGGCGGCGTTCGCGGATCCAGCCCGCGACGGTGCGCTCCTCGGCGCGGAACAACTGGTGCAGGTAGCTCAGCGAGATGTGGTGGGCGGCGGCGATCGCGCTCGGGGTCAGGTGCGCGTCGCCCAGGTTCGTCCGGATGAAGGCGTGGATCTGGGCGAGGAGCGCGCGCCGCCGGTTGCCCGGCGGTACCGCGCTGCCCGCCTCCAGGGCGTCGGCCAACGCGGCGGTCAGGACGTCGAGAGTCAGCGTGGACACTCGCGACGCCTCGGCCGCACTGAACTGTTCGAGGCGCCGAGCCAGCTCCAGCAGGTACTGCGAGGCCAGCGCACCGATGCCCCGATCGCCAGGGATGCGAACCGCGCTGAGATCCCGCAGCCCCCGTTCGGGTAAGGGCAGCACGGAGCGTGGGAACTGCAACGAGAGCAGTTGGCCGCCCGCAGGGTCCGTCGATCCGAATCTGGTCATGTAGGGACGTGAGCTGTCACGGAGCATCAGGTCACCGGTGCGCAGTTCCGCGTCGCGGCCGGCTTGTTCCGCTGTGGCGTCACCGCGCACGGCGCAGGTGATGAAGAAGGTCTCCGGGTCCGACTGGCGGATGAGCCGGGGCGTGCGCTGGATCGTCAGCGACCGCGCGGTCAGCAAGGTCGCCTGGACGGAGCCGAGCCCGCCGAGGGCGACATGCGCCTGGAACGTGTCCTCCAGATGCGGCTCGCTGTGCGCATCCAGCGGCATCCACATCTTCGCGCTCATCTCGCGCCAGAAGGCGAACCGCTCTTTCGCCGGAACGGCGGCGAAACTGACCACGTCCATGACCCACCAAAGCTGTTGGCGCCGCGGGGTTCGATCAGCAGCATCACCCGGGAGGCCACGCCGCCGCAACCGCCAGCGCCGATACACGGTGATGGCATGCGTGAGCAGGCCCCGGACGTGCGGCAACACCGTCCGGGGCCCTCGCCCCCGTTCAGGCCCGCTCCGCGCGGCCGCGGAGCGCGCCGGCCGCGGGTCAGATGGTCACGCAGGGCAGGCCCACCGAGTGCCATTGCCCGGCGACGCGGGACCAGCCCTCGGCGCACACCTGCCCGGTCCCCCGCGCGGACCAGCGCTGCGTGTCGTGGCCGGCGGGCCAGTAGCCGTTCGGCGAGGACCGGCGCGAAAGGCCCGGCCCCCAGACGTCGAGGTGCCCGTCATTGACCCTGGTGTGGTCGAACTCCGCCCAGACCTGGTAGCCCAGGCCGGTGTACGCCGTGTAAACGCACACGTTCCAGTTGCAGCCGGACGGCCCGTTCACGTCGGTCGTCCCGGCGGGCGCGGCCTGCGCCGCGCCGGCCGTGGACAGGACGAACGCTGCCACGGCCGACGTGGCGAGCCCCGCCATACGGCTGGTTTTCATGCCTTCCCCTTTCCGTTCTGCTTTCCCCGAAAGGATGTGGCCACGGCCGGGGTCTTTTCTTTCACCTGCGTGCACGGCTCTTTAGCCTCAATCCACCGATGGCGCATCGAGCCGTGGGGCAGCGCCCGCCGCATCACGCTCAGCGCGACCGGGCGCCCTCCACCCCTTCAAGACGGCGCCGGTGCATTGCCGGAGCGCGACCCCGGAAACCGGGTTTTCGAGCGGCATGTACTTCGCTTACCCTCATAAAAGGGTTGAAACTGCAATAGTTGCCTAATTTTGGAGGTTTTTGGGTTTTCGCGACTTAAGACTCGGCGGGGGCAGGTAGGTCTACCGGCAGGGCCAGGCCCCCACGCGGGGCCGGTGAGACGTGAAAGGACTTCGCCATGACCGAGAACTTCCCGGCACCGAGACGCGACCTGTGCGGCGCCATGCACGTGCACCGCCGGCTGCTGAACGAGAGCATGACCTACCGCGCGCAGCGCGCCCGGATCGAGAGCCGGGCACTCCAGTACGAGACCGGGCGGCGCAGTTCGGTGCGCCGCGGAGTGGTCACCCTCCCGGTCGTCGTCCACGTCGTCCACAACACGCCGGAGCAGAACATCGACGACGCGCAGATCCACTCGCAGATCGACGTCCTCAACCGCGACTTCAGGGCGGCCAACCCCGACGTGTCGCGGGTGCCGGAGGTGTGGCGGACGCTGATCGCCGACAACGAGGTCGAGTTCGCCCTCGCCACCGTGGACCCGCTGGGCGACCCCACCGACGGCATCATCCGGGCCGCGACCGACCGGACCTCCTTCGACGTGGACGACGGGGTGAAGGCGGCCGCGACGGGCGGCTCCGACCCGTGGCCGACCGACCAGTACCTCAACGTGTGGGCGTGCCGGCTGGGCGGCGGCCTGCTCGGCTACGCGCAGTTCCCCGGCGGACCGCCGCCGACCGACGGCGTGGTCATCCTGCACACGGCCTTCGGGACGACCGGCACCGCCACCGCCCCGTACGACGGGGGCCGCACCGCCACCCACGAGATCGGCCACTGGCTCGACCTCTTCCACATCTGGGGCGACGACGACGGCGCGTGCAGCAACGACGACCGGGTGGCCGACACGCCGAACCAGGCGGACTCCAACGTCGGCAAGCCGGCCTTCCCGCACGTCACGTGCAACAACGGGCCGAACGGCGACATGTTCATGAACTACATGGACTACGTCGACGACGACAGCATGTTCATGTTCACCCAGGGGCAGCGGGAGCGGATCAACGCCTGCCTGGAGGGGGCGCGGGCCTCCTTCCTGGTCGCGCGGCAGGCGGCGCCCGCGAAGCAGCCCGCCGCGGCGGTGGCGCCCGCCCAGGCGCAGGCGGAGGACGGCGACGTGGAGCGGCTCCTCCACGACTCCGAGCGGCTGACCAAGGAGGTCCTCGCCGACATCCAGAACATGCTGGGGCTCGTCGGGCACGAGTCCGGCAAGTGACCCGCCGGGGAGAGGGGACCGCATGAACGGTCCGCCGCCGGACGTGACCGGCGCCTGGATCCACGCCTTCGAGGAGGACACCGGGGAGGCGGCGGTGTACCGGCCCGCCGACCACCCGTTCCGTCCCGCGCGGCGGCCCCGGCGCCGGATCGAGTTCGGCGCGGACGGCACGTTCACCGAGCATCGCCCGGGGCCCGACGACCGTCCGCGTCCGGTGCGGGGCCATTGGGCGTGGCAGGGGGCGAACCGCATCGCCGTCACCTTCCCGGAGGGACGCGGCGGCGCGCCTTTCGGCATCACCGTCCTGTCCCGCACCGGCGACCGGCTCCTGATCGCGAAGTGACCAGGACCGCTCGCCGATTACGGAGTCTGAAAGGGACGGTCGTCGAGGCTGGACGCTTCAGAAGCGTCCAGCCTCACTGCTGCGGTGGTGGTGGCGGCGGCCGGTCCGCTGGGCCTCGCGGAGTCGGTGCCGGGGGCAGGGCGGTGTGCGCCGGGTCCCGGACGCTGTCGAGGACGGCCTGCCCCTGCCGGTCGACGAACTTGGTGAACAGCTCCTGCGAGTAGCCGAGGACGACGGCCCAGGCGATGATCTGCGCCGAGGAGTCCAGCGCGCTGAGCCCGGGGATGAACGCGCCGCGCATCAGCAGCAGCCCGAGCACGGCGGTGATGGCCCCGGTCGGGAGCTTGAGCATCGCCAGCGCGACCGGGATGCCGAACGCGGTGGACGTGCCGCGGATCTTCCGCAGCGCCGACGCCGCCGCGATCCCGGCCGCGACGAGGCCGACGAACTCGACGACGATGTAGTCGCCCCAGCCCGCCACCTCGCGGGTCCGCGCCGTGAGGTCCCCGGCGGGCACGGACGCCGCCGCGTTCGTCGGGCAGACGACGCCGAACTCGCCCTGCGAGCCGGGGCTCGGCGACGGGGTGAAGCACAGCGGGACGGCCGTCGTCCAGAGTGCCGACAGCACCCCGATGAGGATGACGACCGCGCACAGGAACACGGTGATCCACTGGACGATCCGCACGAAGCTCTCGGCGCGCAGCTTCTCGCGCAGCGCGGCCTGCCGGGCCGCGTCCACCGCCGCGACGAGGCTGATCAGCTGTGCGTCGGTGAGCGGCACGGACCGTCCGGCCTCCTGCGCGTCGCAGGTCTCCCGGGCGATTCGCTCCACGAACACCCGGTTCTCGTCGGTCGGCGGCAGGTGCTGCTTGACCGTCGCGTACATGGCGGGCAGGTACGACTGCAGCTCCAACGGCGAGAGCGTCCGCATCCACAGGGACCGCCCCGAATTCAGATGGAGTTGGGCCGTCGTTATATGGGCTCCGGACAAGAACCTGCTGTGGGCAACAGCGTCCACGGCGTTCTCCGCCCGCTTCAGGGCCTCCTCAGCGCCGTGCAGCAGTTGGGCGTCGCGGGCGGACATGTCTCCGTGGTCCCGGCGGGCGGCCAGGAGCGCGCCGAGCTCGTGGACGCCCGCGCGCACCTCTTCGCAGAGCACCCAGGAACCGCGCTCGTGCCGCCATCCCCGGAACCGCGAGGCGCCGGGCGCCCGGCCGATCACTCGGCTCATCCGCACTCCCGGATCCGGGCCGCCGTCAGACGGCGATCGCGACCCGCTCGCGCCAGGCGGCCTCCCAGGTCGCGCGGTCGACCTGCCCCGTCACGGGGAGGCCGAGGGCCGCCTGCAGGGCCCGGCACGCGACGGCGGTCTCCTCGTCGAAGGAGCCGTCGATGTTCTTGATCCGCCACCCGCGGCCGTCCGCCTGCCGCTCCCAGGTGACGACGGCGTCGCCGTAGGAGCCGACCCGCAGGACGTCGGCCGGCGCGGGCGGGGGCTGCGTGCTCGGGGCCTCCCAGGCCGCCCGCCAGGTGATCGGGCCGACGATCCCGTCGGCGTTCAGCTGGTGCTCCTGCTGGAAGTTCCGGCAGATCCGCTGGCTGGCCTGGCCGTACTTGCCGTCCGGGGCGATGTTCCAGCCGCGGTTCTTCATCTGCTGCTGCCACATCTGGACGGTCGCGCCGCTCGTGATCGGCGGATATTTCATCAGCGGGGGCTGAAAGGCTGGGGCCGACATGGCATCTCCTCTCCTCGCACCTTTTCTTTCAGTGAAACAGCGCGGGTAGGACGGGACCACCAAGGGACCGTAGGTCGTCGACAGAGTTCCGTTCGATCGGCCGCCCGATTTCCGGGTTGAGCAAACCCGGCGGCGCCCGTCCGGCCGGGCGCTGACGGCCGCCGAGGCGCCACGCGAGTGCTTGATCAGCGCCGCGCAAATGACAAATCATCTATTGCCGCCGCGACATATCCGAGTACACGAGCCCGCCCGGCGCGTGTCGCGACGAATTGTCCGCGCCAGCCCGTTGTACTCGGCGCGGATCAGCGCAGGAGGCCGGCGAGGAAGGCGGCCACATCGCGGCGCAGTTCGTCCAGTGTCGGATCCTCGCCGGCGCCGGCGAGCGCGTAGAACATGACGCCCTCGGCGTAGGCCACGAGGCGGCGCCCGTCGTTCTGCGGGTCGGCGGAGCCCAGGGCCGCCATCAGCGCGACGGCCGGCTCCCGGAAGTGGCGGCCGCTCGCGTCGTACAGCGACCGCAGTTCCGGGCGCCGGGTGGCCTCCAGCGCCAGCTCGTAGCGGGCGAGGGTGCGCCGCCGCCCCTGGGTGAGCTGCGCGTGCAGCAGCCGCGCGAGCAGGTCGGTCGCGAGTTCCGGTCGGTCGGGGACGGACGCGATCCCGAGCGCGGCGAACTGCCGCTCCTCGAGTTCGTTCAGCCGTGCCAGGGCCAGTTCCAGCAGGGCCGCGCGGGTGCGCGCGACGTTGGAGGCGGCACCCGGGGGCAGTCCGGCGGCGGCGTCCACGGCCCGGTGGGTCAGCCCGCGCATCCCGCGCTCGGCCAGCAGCGCGATGGCGGTCTCGGCGACCAGCTCGGCGCGCGTCGTTCCCATGGTCGGACACCCTACTTGCCGAGTGATCACTACATCCGTAGTCTGGACTACAGACGTAGTGGAGGTGTGCGGTGAAGGCGATCGTGATCGGTGGCGGGATCGGCGGGCTGACCGCCGCCGCGGCGCTCAAGGGCCGCGGCTGGACGGTCGGCGTCCTGGAGCGGGCCCCGACGCTGGAGCCGGTCGGGTCCGGCCTGGCGATGATGCCCAACGCGCTGCGCGCCCTCGACACCCTCGGCATCGGGGACCGGGTCCGCGAGCTCGCGACGTTCGCCGGCGACGGCGGGATCCGGCGGCCGGGCGGCGGCTGGCTGAGCCGCACCAGCGCCGAGGCCGCCGCCGCGCGGTTCGGCGACCCGACGGTCGTCCTGCTGCGCGCCACCCTGGTCGACCTGCTGCAGGGGCTGCTCGACCCGGCGGAGATCCGCCTCGGCGTCACCGTCGAGTCGGCCTCCCCCGACGGGACGGTGACCACCTCCGAAGGCGTGGAGAGCGCGGACCTCGTCGTCGCCGCCGACGGCATCGGCTCCGGCGTGCGGTCCGCGCTGTTCCCCGCGCACCCCGAGCCGCGGTACACGGGCCTGACGGCCTGGCGGCTGCTCGCCGCCGACCCGCTGGGGAACGGCTCCTTCTCCGAGACGTGGGGCCGCGGCCTGGTCTTCGGGGTCAACCCGATCGCCGGCGGCCGGGTCTACTGCTACGCCACCGCGCCCGCCCCGGCGGGGACGACGGTGCCAGACGAGAAGGGTGAACTGCTGCGCCTCTTCGGCGCCTGGCACGACCCGATCCCCGAGCTGCTGCACCAGGCCGACCCCGCGCGCATCCTGCGCAACGACATCTTCTTCATGCCGCGCCCGCTCCCCGCACTGCACCGCGACCGGATCGTCCTGCTGGGGGACGCCGCCCATCCCATGACGCCCAACCTCGGCCAGGGCGCCTGCCAGGCGATCGAGGACGGCGTGACGCTCGCATACGAGGTCACGGAAGGCGCCGGGCTCGCCGGATACACCGCCGCCCGGCGGGACCGGACGGCGGCGATCATGACGCGTTCCCGGCAGATCTCCCGCCTCACCCAGATGCGGAACCCGCTGGCGGTGGCTCTCCGCGACGCGGGCATGTGGGCGGCCGGCCGGCTGGGGCAGAACCTCGTCCTCCGCCAGGCCGACCCCGTCATCAACTGGACCCCGCCCGGCGGACGCCTGTAGTGCTCACGCTGCTCTGAGCAGATCTGCCGTGGGCAGATGCGGCTATCACCGGTGCCGGCGGCGGCGCAGAGTGAGGGCATGAGCGAGGAACAGAAAATCCCGTTGTTCAACGAACGAGTGCGGAACGAGCTCTACCACCAGCGCGTCCTCGTGCTGGACGGCCCGCTCGACGACGACAACGGCACGCTGCTGGCCACCCAGATGATCACTCTGGCGCGGGAGGACGCGTCCGCCGACATCGCGCTGTGGATCCACTCCCCCGGCGGGTCGGTGCCGTCGATGCTCGCGATCCGCGACGTCATGCGGCTTCTTCCGTGCGACGTGTCCACGACGGTGCTCGGCATCGCCTACAGCGCCGGCCAGTTCCTGCTGTCGTCCGGCACCCGCGGCAAGCGCCGCGCCATGCCGCACGCCCGCGTGCTGATGCACCAGGGCTCCGCCGGGATCGCCGGCGCCGCCGTCGACATCGAACTGCAGGCGGGCGACCTGCGCCACACCCGCGACACGGTGCTCGGGCTCATCGCCGAGGACACCGGGCAGCCCCTCGACCGGATCTTCGAGGACTCCCTCCACGACCGCTGGTACACGGCGCGGGAAGCGCTCGAATACGGGTTCATCGACTCGATCGTCAGCACCTTCGACGAGATCGCGCCGCCGACCCACCGCCCCGTCGGACTCCGCGTCCACTCCGAAGGAGCCGCCCGATGAGCACCTACACGATCCCGAACGTCATCGCGCAGCACCCGCGCGGTGAGCGGATCATGGACGTCTACTCACACCTGCTGACGGAGCGGATCATCTACCTCGGCACCGCCATCGACGCGGGAGTCGCGAACGCCCTCGTCGCGCAGCTGCTGCACCTGGAGGCCGACAACCCGGAACGCGACATCCAGCTGTACATCAACTGCGAGGGCGGAGACCCGAGCGCGATGCTGGCGGTGTACGACACCCTGCGCTACATCCGCGCGCAGGTGGCGACGACATGCGTGGGGCAGGCGGTCGCCGTCGGCGCGGTGCTGCTTGCCGCGGGCGCCCCCGGCAAGCGCGCCGCGCTGCCGCACACCCGCGTCGTCCTGCACCAGCCGATGGGGCAGAGCCGCGGAGCGATCCCCGACCTCATCCTCCAGGCGGACGAGGTCGTCCGTGTGCGCTCGGACATCGAACGCATCCTCGCGCGGCACACCGGCCAGGACACCGCGACGCTGCGCACCGACACCGACCGCGACCGCGTCTTCACCGCGCAGGGCGCGCTGGACTACGGCCTCATCGACCTGGTGCTCGAGGAGCGGCAGCCGCTCCCCGCGGTATGACGCCTTACGCGGCGAGCGCGTAGGCGGCCTGGCACGTCGGGCCGGCCGGAGCCCGTCCGGCCGGCACGGCCAGCAGGCTCGTCGCGACCGCGAGCGTCAGGTCGGCGAGCGTCATGTCCAGGGCGCCGGCGACCGCGGCGATCATCTCGCTCGACGGCTCCTTGACACCCCGCTCCATCTCGGAGAGGTACTGCGGCGAGACCCCCGCACGGCGCGCGGTCTCCACCAGCGTCTCGCCGCGCTCACGGCGCAGCTCCCTCAGCCGGCCGCCGAGCGCGTCGCGCCACAGCGGCTCCGCCGGCGGGCGGCTCTCGGTCGGCGTCTCGTCGGCGGGCATGAGCGGTCGGACGGTCTCGGCCATGCGCACATCGTAAATCGGCGGCACTGTCACCCCCTAGCCGTTCCGCCGACCGCAGAACGGGGATCGGCAGGGCACCCTGCCGATCCCCTCTCCCTTCAGCCGAGAACGTCCAGAAAACCTCTGACGGCAGCCGCGAACCCCGCAGGGTCCGTGGTGTGGACGAAGTGGTCGCCGTCGAGCTCGGCAAGACGAGTGTTGGCCCGCCGATCGACGATCTCACGGCCCTCCTCGGCCGTGATGACCTGGCTGCTACGGGCCATCACGAACAAAGCGGGGCAATCGCTGGCAATCCAGTCGGCCCAGTGGTCGCCCCGCGTTCCCTCCTCCGAGGCGATGGTGTCCTGCGGATGGAACGGCAGG
Organism: Actinomadura sp. NPDC049382; assembly: GCF_040677125.1. Lineage (NCBI taxonomy): Bacteria > Bacillati > Actinomycetota > Actinomycetes > Streptosporangiales > Thermomonosporaceae > Actinomadura > Actinomadura sp. NPDC049382. Next base: position 78,225 of record NZ_JBFARO010000016.1, on the reverse strand, counting down.
CGCCAGCCACCGTCGCCGGTGGGCCGGAGCTTGTCACCGAGCATCGGCGCCAGCGGGCCGATGGCGTCCAGAAGCGCCTCCCTGCGAGACGCGCTGTAGGGCATCGACAGCACGAACGACAGTGCGCTGGGCCCGTCGTCGAGGTCGCAAACCGGCCCCTCGACATTGACGATCCCCGTCACGCGTCCGGGATGGCGGGCGGCGATCTGAAAGGCGGTGATGCCGCCGCCGGAGTGACCGAGCGTCACAACCTGCTCGACCCCCAGATGGTCGAGCAGCGCGACCGCATCATCGACGTAGTCGTCACGCGTGTAGGAGGCGGCCCGGTCAGAGTCACCGTGCCCCCGCTGATCAGGCGCGATGACCCGCCACTGCGGCGCCAGTGCCTCGGCCAGCTGCTCCCACGTCCGCCCCTCGTAGAGATGCCCGTGCAGAGCCAGCAGCGGCCGTCCCGCCCCACCGAAGTCCAGAAAGGACAGCCGCCGCCCGTCGACGCGCACCTCGCCACGCATTCCAGTGCCGTTCATGCTCGAACCTCCATCAGGTGTCTCCCTCGATGAACAGCACTCTGTCCACACCCACTGACCACCAACGCACCACCCACTGACAACCCCCACCCCTCCCCGTGCGCGGTGGCCTATTGACGCCTGGGTGTCATCCGGGCAGCACAGAGAAGCGTCAACACTGCACATCCCGTCTACGGGCTCGGGATGATGTGGACGGGGCGTTCAGGCGATGAGGGGGCGCGGGAGTGTCGTGGCTGGCCGGGGAGAGCGGTGCGCAACCGACGTCGACCGCCCGTTGGCACGGACCTGGGGAGGCCTGCCGTGTCGCGGACCGCGTCCTGCCGGGCGGCATGGTGTACATCGGCACGGATCTCGCTGCGGCCACCAGGCAGGGCGCAGAGCCCGCGCTGATCGACCCGCGCCTGCCGGTCGATTGGTCGACGCCCGACTGGACGGGTAAGGGCCTCGGCTACTGGCCGTCGTACACGGAGATCGCGCCGCAGGCCCGTGCCGCCTATCTGCGCTGGTTGGAGGGTGGCCGCCGGCATCGGGACGTGTCCGTGGGGTATGCGTTCCTGTTCCTCTACGGACTGGAGCGCCGGGTCCTGGTGGACCTTCAGCGTGACGACACGGCGCGTGCGGTGGAGGTGCCGCTCATCCGCGACGAGGTCGAGCGACTGCTGGGGCTGTTCGGGTCCGACGACTCGTTCCGGAGCTACGCCACCGAGTTCTGCGATCTTTTGGAGGCTGCCCGGACCGTCGCGGACGGTGAAGCGATCGCCGGTCCGGTGCCGGAGGCCGACCGGGTTCGTCCCTCACCTCGATTGCGCATCGGGCTGGGGGAGTTCGCACGTTCCCGGCGGCCGCTTCCCGCGGAATGGGCCCTGAGCTGGGTGCTGTCCCATCCCGGTTACTCGCCGCGGACGGCCGCGAAGCGGTGCCCCGAAGAGTTCGCGAAGCTCTTCGCGCTGCGTTATGACGACCGTCATCTCGGCGGGTTCCATGTCCAGCCGACGGGATCGCGACTGACCTTCTCGTACCGTCCGGCCAGCGGCGGTTTTCGCGGCCCTGTCGAGGTGGTCGTGCCGGGCGTGCCGGATGTGTTCGATCAGGCGTCGGCCCTGCGGCGGCTGGCGTCTCTGGCGGACGAGTGCACCGAGAGCCTGGACGCGTTCAGCCGGCTGATGGGACGGGATCCGCGACTGCGCGGAAGCCTGCCGGCCGCCGCGCTACTGCCCGGAGAGCTCTTGGACCTCGATACCGGCGACGTCGGCGCGTTCGCGGAATGGGCCCGGTCGCGGCTGGGCGGTTTCGCGATGTCGGCAGTCCCGGCCGCGGACCTCCTCGCCTGGTCCGGAACCGGGCAGCCGGGGAAGAAGGACGTCGTCGCGCTCGCCCGGATCCTCGCCCGCGCCGGGATCGGGCTGGAGCCCGACCCGCGGTTCGGCGGCCCGGTCCCCAAGGGCGGTTCGGTGGTGCTCTTCCACGTCGAGGACGCGTCGGAGGCCGCGCCGTCGCACGCCTACCGCGCCGCGACGCTGCTGCTGCACCTGGGAGCCGCGGTCAGCCTGGCGGACGGCGAAGTGGCGATGGAGGAGAAGCAGCTCCTTCTCGGCCACATCGAAGAAGCGCTGTACCTGACGGCGGATGAACGGGCGCGGCTTCGCGCCCATCTTCGCTGGCTGCTCGCGACCGGCGTGAAGCTCACCGGGCTCGCGCGGCGCATCGAGGACGTCGACCGGGCGCAGCGCGAACGTCTCACCGGTTTCCTCGCCGCGGTGGCGGCCGCCGACGGCCGCATCGACCCGGCCGAGGTCAGGACACTGCACCGCATCGCCGGCCTTCTCGGGCTCGCGCCGGAGACGGTGGACGCCTCGCTCCGGGCGGCGTCGGCGACCGCGCCGCCGACGACCGCCCTGCCGACGACCGCGCCGCCGGCCTCCGAGCCGGTGGTCGTGCGGCCCGGCAGGCCGGAGCCTGGGCACCCGATCCCGCGTCCGGCGGATCCGCCCGCACCGGCGATCAAGCTGGACGAGTCGCTGCTCGCGGCCCGGATCGCCGAGGCCGCCGAGGTCTCCGCCCTGCTCGGTTCGGTGTTCGGTGACGAGCCCGCCGCCACGCCGCCGGCGCCGCCCGAGGTCGTGCCCGTGGCCGGCCTGGACGGTCCGCACTCCCGGCTGATCAGAGCCCTGCCGGAAGATCCGCTCATGGCGAGGTCCGCGTGGGAGGATCTGGCGGCCGCGCACCGGGTGATGCCGGACGGTGCCATCGACCGCCTCAACGAGGCCGCCTATGAGGCGACCGGCGAGCCCGTGCTCGAAGGAGACGACCCATTGGAGATCAACCGCGACGCGCTGGAGGCGATGCTGTGACCACGACGACCCGGATCCGCCCGCGTGAGCGTGATGCCCTGCTGCAGAGCCTGCGCGCGGGCGTCGTGCCCAGGGTGGGCCAGCAGCACGTCCAGGTCGGGCGTGTGGCCGAGGTCCGCGCGCTGCTGGCCGACGTGGAGCGGATCGCGGACGGCGGCTCCGCACTGCGGTTCGTGGTCGGCGAGTACGGGGCCGGCAAGACCTTCTTCCTCCATCTGGTCAGGTCGATCGCGATGGAGAAGCGGCTGGTCACCGCACACGCCGACCTCAACCCCGATCGCCGCCTGCACGCCACCGGCGGCCAGGCCCGCGGGCTGTACGCGGAACTGATGCGCAACCTCGCCACCCGCTCCAAGCCCGACGGCGGTGCGCTGGCCAGCGTCGTCGAGCGCTTCGTGTCAACCGCCCTGTCCGAGGCCGAGCGGACGGGCCGGGCCCCCGACCAGGTCATCCGCGCGCGCATGGCCGACCTGTCGGAACTCACCGGCGGCTATGACTTCGCCGAGGTCGTCGGCGCCTACTGGCGCGGCCACGACAGCGGCGACGAGCACCTGAAGTCGGCGGCCGTGCGGTGGCTGCGCGGCGAGTACGCGACGCGGACGGACGCCCGGGCCGCGCTCGGCGTCCGCACGATCATCGACGACGGCACCATGTACGACCATCTCAAGCTGATGAGCCGCTTCGTCCGGTTGGCGGGCTTCGACGGTCTGCTCGTCTGCGCCGACGAGATGGTGAACCTGTACAAACTGGCCTCGACGCGTGCACGCAACGCCAACTACGAACAGATCCTGCGGATCCTCAACGACACTCTTCAGGGCAGCACCGAGCACCTCGGCTTCCTGTTCGGCGGCACTCCGGAGTTCGTCCGGGACACCAGGCGGGGCCTGTTCAGCTACCCGGCGCTCCAGTCGCGTCTCGCTGACAACGCCTTCGCCGGCGATGGACTGGTCGATCTGACCGGCCCCGTCCTCGAACTGCAGGCCCTCACCCAGGAGGACTTCTTCGTCCTGCTGACCAAACTCCGCCACGTCCACGCGTCCGGCGACGAGAACGCCCATCTGCTGCCCGACGAGGCCCTCATGGCCTTCATGCAGCACTGCTCGGAGAAGGTGGGAGACGCCTACTTCCGGACCCCGCGCACCACCATCAAGGCGTTCTGCGACCTGCTGGCCGTCCTGGAGCAGAACCCAGGCGCGGATTGGCGGCGCCTGCTCGGATCGGTGACCCTCGCACCCGAGCAGAACCCGGACCTGGCACCGCTGGAGGACGAGGGGCCAGACGACGACCAGGCCGCCGACTCGCCCGCGGGCGGCGCCGGAGCCTCCCGGACCGACGATGACGACTTCAGCACCTTCCGGCTCTGAGAGCGGCTCGCGCTCCTTCGACCTGCTCCATCCCACGGTCCAGCGATGGATCTGGCAGCAGCGGTGGACGGCGCTGCACGACGCCCAGGAGGCCGCGATCCCGGCGATCCTCGCCGGCGCGGACGACGTGCTCATCTCGGCCGCCACGGCGTCCGGCAAGACCGAGGCCGCCTTCCTCCCCATCTGCTCCGCGCTCGCGGAGCCGTCCGGGGCGGGCGGCTTCGGAGCCGTCTACATCGGCCCTCTCAAGGCTCTGATCAACGACCAGTTCGGACGGCTGGAAGAGCTCTGCGGCCTTCTGGAGATCCCCGTCCACAAATGGCACGGGGACGTGGACGCGGCGCGCAAGGCACGGCTCGTCCGGCAGGCCGCCGGCATCGTCCTGATCACACCGGAGTCGCTGGAGGCGCTGCTGGCCAATCGCGGCACCCGCGTCCCCTCGATGTTCCAGGGCGTCCGGCACATCGTGATCGACGAGCTCCACTCCTTCATCGGGACCGAACGCGGCGCGCAGCTCCGGTCGCTGCTGCACCGGCTCGAACTCGCCGTCCGCCGCCGCATCCCCCGCATCGGGCTGTCGGCGACGCTCGGCGACATGCGAGCGGCGGCCGAGTTCCTCCGCCCGGCCGGCGGGGAGCGCGTCCGGCTGATCGAGTCGAGTTCCGACGGCCAGGAACTGCGCCTCCAACTCAAGGGCTTCCTGGACGACGCGCCCCGCCCGCCGGGACCGCGGACGCCGGCCGGCGACCAGTCCGAGGACATCGCGGGCGGCGGCGGGCGCGCCATCGCCGACCACCTGTTCGCCGTGCTGCGCGGGTCCAACAACCTCGTCTTCGCCAACGCCAGGCAGAACGTCGAATACTTCACCGACCTGCTGGTGCGGCGCGGGGAGCAGGCCGGCGTGCCGAACGAGTTCATCCCGCACCACGGCAACCTCTCCAAGGAGCTCCGGGAGGACACCGAGGCCCGGCTCAAGGACGGTTCCCTGCCCGTCACCGCGGTGTGCACCTCGACCCTGGAGATGGGCATCGACATCGGATCGATCGCCTCGGTCGCGCAGATCGGCCCGCCCCCGGGCGTCGCCGCGCTCCGCCAGCGCCTGGGCCGGACGGGGCGCAGGGGCGGCCCGGCGACCCTGCGGATGTACGCGGCCGAACGCGAACTCGCGCTCTCCTCGCCCCCGCAGGACGAACTACGCGTCCAGCTGGTCCAGATGATCGCCGTCGTCGACCTGCTGCTCGACCGCTGGTGCGAACCGCCCGAGGCCGGCGGGCTGCACCTGTCGACGCTCGTGCAGCAGATCCTCTCGCTGATCTCCCAGCACGGCGGAGTGCTCCCCCAGGACGCCTACCAGGCCCTGTGCGCGCAAGGCCCCTTCCAGCACGTCGGACCGGGCCTGTTCAAGACGCTCCTCCACGACCTCGGTCAGGCCGACTTCATCCGCCAGGAGAAGGACGGCCTGCTCCTGCACGGCGAAGAAGGCGAGCGCATCGCCAACCACTACACCTTCTACGCCGCCTTCCACGCCCCCGAGGAGTACCGCCTGGTCACCACCGGGCACACGCTCGGCTCACTCCCCCTCGCCCATCCCCTCGCCCCCGGCAGCCTCATGATCTTCGCCGGACGGCGCTGGCGGATCGCCGCCGTCGACCCGCGGGCCAAGGTCATCGAGCTGGCTCCGGCCGGAGGCGGGAACGCGCCCGCGTTCACGGGCGTCGCCGCCGACGTCCACGACCGGATCCGGACCGAGATGCGGCTGGTCTACGAGAGCGACACGGTGCCGGTCTACCTCGACTCCGGCGCGCAGCGACTGCTCGCCGAGGGCCGCGACGCCTACCGCCGCCTCAATCTGGCCCGAACTCCCCTCGTCGATTGGGGGAACGACACGCTGCTGATCCCGCTGCGCGGCGACACCCTAATGAACACCCTCGCCCTCGCGCTGCACCAGCGCGGCATCTCGGCGGCCAGGCAGGGGGCCGTCCTCATCCTGGCCGACACCGCGCCCCGCCACGCGATCGACGCGCTCACGGCGCTGGCCGCCGAGCCTCCCCCGGCTCCCGAGTCGCTCGCCGCGCTCGTCCCGGACCAGGTCATCGAGAAGTACGACGACGTCCTCGGCGAGGAACTCCGCACCCTCGCCTACGCCGCCCGCAAGCTGGACGTCGCCGCCACCTGGGCCGCCCTCCCGGACATCGTCGCCGCGGCCGAAGCGGGCGCCCCCTAGCGCATCACGCGCCCTGAGCAGGGGTGGGAAGAGATTCGCCGTAGATGACCCTCAGTTGGGCCTCGTCGGTGTGCGTCAGAGGCCAGAGTTGGGAGTCATCGAGCCAGCCGTTCCAGAACGAGTGTCGCTTGCCGCCCCTGGACGTAGCGCCGAACAGCAGCGGGCCCGCACCGGGTGAGGCCGTCCACGCGGTCGGTTCCACCCCGGTCTCCGCAAGCATCAAGAACTCGGTGAAACAGTTCCAGGGCGCGTCGGGGTCGCATACCTTGAAGTCCCCATCGGCTTGGGTGCGCAACCAGATCTCGCCGGCGACAGGGTCGTAACCGCCCATGAGCGAGACCCAGTGGTCGGTCCACGGTGTGCCGTTCGCCGCCTGCGGCATGTCCCGCGCCACCGAGGCCACGATGCCGCCGCCGGCGGTGCGGTGCCGGAAGGTCCACCGGCCGTCGATCCAACCGAGTTCGAAGACGCTGCCGTCGGCCGCGCCCTGGCTCATGGCGACCTGGTCGCCGTCGAGAGAGGCGAGCTTCACCCAGGTGGAGAACATGAACCGCTCGCCCGTGTCCACGATGGGCCTGACCCGGCCGAAATCGTGCCGGCCGTCCAGCCTTACGGCGTTGTCGGCGACCGCCGCGTTGCCCGGCTGCCCGAACTCCACCCCGGGCGTGAACCGCAGGTTCGCCCTCGGGTTCGCCGCACCGGCGCCGGCCACGGCATGCGCCACCGGGCCCTCGGTCTCGTCCATCGACCAGCCCGCGTAACGCGCCGGCTGCTCGTCCGCGGAGGCGACCGGAGCCGTGAAGGCGGAGGCGGCCAATACTCCCGAGACCAACGTGCCGACCGTGCGAGCGCGCATCCTGGACGCCGTCATGCTGATCCTCATTCCGGTGAGGGCCGAACAGGTCGGCTCAATGTAATGACAAGATCAACGACAGGGGAAGCACAGGAACTCGGACGTCCTTGTGGCGATCAACACTGGAAACGGCGCCAACCGTACGCCCCTGCCAGGCGTCGCCCGGCGGCTCGGTAGGGTGCGGCCGCTCACGGGTCGCCGGGTCGGTCGGTTCCGGGTGAGTTGTCGGTGAGCTGTTCTACGGTTTCTTCATGATCGACACGGGGAGCGGTGAGGACGCGTTCGTCATGCCGGAGGGGTGGCGGCGGGTGCGGCATGCGCGGCGGGATCGGGGGGACGTGCCGGGCGCGCCGGGGCTCGTGGCGGACGCCGTCGAGGGTGCGCGGGCGCTCGTTGACGCCGTGCGCGACGACATCGAGGTGGTGCTCGGGCTGCCGGGTACCGAGGGCGGCATCGCGGAGGCGGCGCGCGCTCACCTGGGCGGGGAGGCGAATCCGCTCGGCGCGGCGGCGATCGCGTACATCACCGCCCCGTTGAACGAAATGTCGGAGTTCTCCGAGCCGCCGCCCGACCGGCTCTTCATCGACGCCCTGGTCGCCGAGCACGGCATCGCGTTCGCGGCGCGGGCCTGGACGGAGTGGGCGGGGATCTACGCCGACAACCCCGCATGCATCCGCGCCACCGGTCTGCCGGTGCGGCTGGGCACCGAGCGGCGCCGCGCTGAGCTGCGGGCGATGACGCTGCGGCGGCACCGTACCGATGAGCTCCACTGCGACTGGTGGCTGACCAGGGAGAGCGGCCGGGCGCTGCGCGGTCGGCTGGCCGCGGCGCCCGAGGACGTGTACGCCGAGGCCGTCGCACTGGTCGGGGACGTCCGCGATCATCCGCTGCAGAAGGCGGTCGCCGCGTATCTGCTCCCGACCCGGGAGGAGTGGGTCGAGGACCTGTGGGCGCGGCCCGGGGAGATCCGGCTCGGCCACCTGCCGGGGTGGCTGCCGCTCTGCGCGCTCGGCCGGCCGCACCAGCCCGCCGAGCTGGGGCTTCCGCTCGGCTTCGAGTGCCGGCGCGACGTCGTCGCGACGCTGCTCGACGGCGTCGGCGTCGATGCGGTGGTGCGGCTGCTGATCGAGGCCCTGGACGGCCCTTACATGACCGGCACCGACCGGACTCGGACGCTGCTGGGGTTCTTTCCTCCGCTCCCCGGGACGAGGCGCTGCGGGCCCTCGTCGAGCGGGTCGACCGGCCCGAGGTCGTGCCCGCCCTGCTGGCCGCCGCCCGCCGCCAGCCCGTGCGGGCGATGCGGCTGCTGCCGGAGTCGCCGGAGCCGCGGGCGGCCGAGTTGCTGTCCGCGCACGTCCGCGCCAACCCCGGCATCGCGGCGGAGGTCGCGCCCGGCCTCCCGGCCGAGCGGCGGGCGCGGATCCGGGAGATCCTCGACGCGAACACGCGCGTCCCGCAGACGTCGGACGTGCCGCCGCTGCTGACCGAGCCGCCGTGGACGCGTCCGCGCAAGGCGGTCAAGCCCGTCGTCATCAAGGATCTGCCCGCGCCCTGCTCCAACGCCGTTGTCTGGGGCCCCGGTGAACGCGACGTCTGGGCGGCGCGGGAGGCCGACCTGTGGGACCGGCGGGCCGAGGGCACCGATTTCGCGCAGCGGGCCGCGGACGTCGAGGAGGGACGCGGCTTCTCCATGACCGAGCGCCCCACCCTGTTCCTCCGGGGGCCGGAGGATCTGGTGCGGCCGCTGCTGCCGAGGTGGGAGCCCAGCGACAACGAGATGTGGGAGGTGCACGAGTGGCTGCCGCCGCTCGTCGCACGCCACGGGACGCAGGCGTGCGGTCCGGCGCTGTCGGTCGCCGGCCGCGACCCGGGCGCGTTCGGGCAGTACCTGCTGCCGCTGCTCACCGACGAGGTCGCGGTGACGATGGCCGACTGGCTCGTCCGGCTGAAGTCCGGGGGCAGGACGGCCCGCGCCTGGCTGCGGCGCCACGGGACCGCCGCCGCGCCCTCCCTCATCCCGGACGCGCTGGGCAAGGCGGGCCCCGCGCGGCGTGCCGCCGAGGCCGCGCTGCGCTTCATCGCCGGCCGGCACGGCCCGGAGCCGATCGTGGAGGCGGCGCGGGTCCATGGCGGCAAGGCCGCCGCCGCGGTCGAGGCGCTGCTGGCCCGGGACCCCCTGGACGATCTGCCCAAGAAGATCCCGGTCGTCGACTGGGCGGAGCCGCGCATGCTCCCGCAACTGCTGCTGCGCGACCGCGAGCGCGCCCTCCCGGACGAGGCGGCCGGGCACGTGCTGACGATGCTGGCGATGTCGAAGCCCGGGGACGCCTACGCGGGCGTGGGGGTCGTCCGCGAGCTGTGCGATCCGGCGTCCCTCGCGGCGTTCGGGTGGGCGCTGTTCCGCTGGTGGGAGGTGTGCGGCGCGCCATCCGCGGACGGCTGGGCGTTCACCCAGCTGGCGCTGACCGGCGACGACGAGACGGTCCGCCGCCTCACCCCGGTCATCCGGGCGTGGCCCGGCGAGGGCGGGCACGCCAAGGCCGTGGCGGGCCTGGACGTCCTCGCCGCCGTCGGCACCGACACCGCCCTGATGCACCTGCACTCGATCTCGCAGCGGGTGAAGTTCAAGGGGCTGAAGGCCCGGGCGCAGGAGAAGATCCGGGAGCTCGCGGCCGAACTCGAACTGTCCGCCGAGCAGCTCGCGGACCGGCTCGTCCCGGACTTCGGGCTGGACGCGTCCGGGACGCTCACCCTCGACTACGGCCCGCGCCAGTTCGTCATCGGGTTCGACGAGGCGCTCCGGCCGACGGTCGCCGACGAGGGCGGCGCGCGGCGCAAGTCGCTGCCCCGGCCGGGAGCCGGCGACGACCCGGCGCTCGCCCCCGACGCCTACAAGCGCTTCGCGGGCCTGAAGAAGGACGTCCGGACGGTCGCGACCGACCTGCTCGCCCGCTACGAGAACGCGATGGTCACGAGCCGCCGCTGGCCGGTGGCGGAGTTCCGCGACTTCCTCGTCGGGCATCCCCTCGCCGGGCATCTCGTCCGGCGCCTGGTCTGGCTGGCCGAGGACGGTCCCGCGTTCCGCGTCGCCGAGGACGGGACGTTCGCCGACTCCGCCGACGACACCGTCGCCCTTCCGGAGACGGCGCTGGTCGGCATCGCGCACCCCGTCCACCTGGGCGGGGAGGTGAAGGCGTGGTCGGAGGTGTTCCTCGACTACGAGATCCTGCAGCCGTTCGAGCAGCTGGCGCGGCCCGTCCACGAGCTCACCGGTGAGGAGCGCGAGACCGGCCGGCTGACCCGGTTCGAGGGGCTGGTGGCTCCGATCGGCGACCTGCTCGGCCTCGTCCGGCGCGGCTGGGCGCGCGGCCCGGCGATGGAGGCCGGCATCGAGTGGTACGTCTCCCGCCGCGTCGCCGCCGACCGGCATCTGGTCGCCACCTACGACGGCGGCTTCCCCGTGGGGGCGCCCGACGAGATGGGCGACCAGACCTTGGCGGACGTCCGGTTCGCCGTGTACGCCGACCGCTACCGGAACGACCGGCCCGCCGCGAGCGTCCCGGACGGCCTCGACCCGGTGACCGTCTCCGAGGTCCTCGCCGACCTGACCCGGCTGACCGCTTCCTCGGCGAAGACAGACCGATGACCGGCGCGGGACCTGCTGTTTCGCCGCTGAAGGCCACCCCGCGGCGCCGTGATCAGATCGGCCGGTAGCGTGCGGAGGGTGAGCACGGCGTCTGAACTCCCTCCCGGTCAGGTGGTCTGAGCATGACGAACTACGCCCGCATGTACCGCTTCGGCATGACGCCGTGGGAGCGCTATGGCAAGGCCGCCGGGGACAGCATCGCCGCGCTGCTCGACCGGGAGGAGGCCGACCGGTCCCGGCCGCTCGGCCGGGCCCTCGACCTCGGGTGCGGTCGCGGCCAGTTCACCCCCGAACTGGCGCGGCGCGGCTGGGAGGCGGTCGGGGTCGACTACGTCCCCGCCGCGATCGAGGCGGCCCGGAGCAAGGCGGAGGAAGGCGTCACGTACGTGGTGGGCGACGTGACGGACCTGGAGGCGTCCGGTCTCGGAACGTTCGGCTTCTTCATCGACATCGGCTGCTTCCAGGGTTTCGAGCCCGAGCAGCGGCGCGCCGAGGGGCGCGGGGTCACCGCGCTGGCCGACCCCGGCGCGACGCTGCTGATGCTCGCCTTCGGCGTCACCCGGCTCCGCTCGCGCATCGGCGGGGTGTCCCAGGCGGAGGTCGAGGCCGCGTTCCCGGACTGGGAGATGCTCGACGTCCGGCCCGCCGAGACCGCCGGGCTGGGCTGGCCGATGAACAGGACGTCCCCGCAGTGGTACCGGCTGCGGCGGCGAGGCTGACGGCGAGGCCGGCCACCGCCGCCGCGTGCCTCAGGCCGCCGCGTGCCTCAGGGGGACGGCGGCGAGCAGGCGGTGAGGGTGTCGATCAGGGTCGCCCGGAGGAGCGCCACCTTGTAAGCGTTCTGGGGCAGAGGGGTGCACCGGGCGGTCGCCAGGTCGGCGGCGGCCGTCAGCGTCTCCTCGGTGGCGGGCTTGCCGAGCAGGGCTTCGGCCACTTCGGTGAGGAGGAGCGGCGTGCGGGCCACTCCGCCCACGGCGACGGACGCGGTGGCGATGGTGTCACCGTCGAAGGTGAGGCGGGCGGCGGCTTCGACCAACGGCCATTCGGCCATCTCGCGGGCGGTGGCGCGGCGGTACGCGGCTCGTTCGTCCGGCGTCGGCGGAGGCATGACGACGGCCTGCAGGATCTCGCCGGGCTCCAGGCGGTGGTCGCGCGTGGGGTCGGCGCCGTCCCCGTACAGTTCGGCGATGCCCAGCGTGGAGCGGCCGTGGACCTCGGCGGTGGCGCCGTAGGTGAGGAGCGCCACGGCGAGCGAGGACGGGTGAGGGGCGACGCAGGGGCCCTGGTCGACGACGGCCGAGTAGAGGTGGGCGCCGTCGCGGGCGTGACAGGTGTCGCCGCCCGTCTGGTGGCAGGTGAAGGCCGGGTTGCGCAGGTACCAGCAGCGGTTGCGCTGGAGGAGGTTGCCGCCGACGGTCGCGACGTTGCGGATCTGCGGGGTGGCGACGGCGGCGGCCGTGGCGGCGAGCGCCGGGTAGGCGGCGGTCAGCCGGTCGTCGGCGAGCAGGGCGGCGATCGTGGTGAGGGCGCCGACGCGGGCGGAGCCGTCCGGCCGCCAGTCGACGCCGCCCAGGCCGGGGACGCCGAGCAGGTCGACCGCGGGACGGGCCGCCCGGGTCATGACGTCGGTGCCGCCGGCGCGCGGCTCGCCGCCGGTGTCGCGGACGGCCGCGGCGGCGGCCTCGATGGTGGTCACGTGCCGATCCCCTCGAGGAGCAGGTCGGGCCGGATGGGCAGGTCGTGCGGGCGCCATCCGGTGGCGTGCCGGACGGCGTTGCCGACCGAGGCGGCGACGGCCACGGTGCAGACCTCGCCGAGGCCGATGCCGCGGCCGGGGACGTGGTCCCAGCCCTCGGTGTGGAAGTGCACGTCGATCTCCGGGGTGTCGGCGATCCCGGGGATGCGGTAGTCCTCCAGGTTCGCGGTGAGGACGGTGCCGGTGGCCGGGTCCTCGTGGCGCTGCTCGAACAGGGCGTAGCCGATGCCCTGGATGACCCCGCCCTCGCACTGGTTGCGCGCCAGCCGGGGAGCGTAGACGTGGCCGGACGTCACGCCGCACCAGACGCGGGTCGGTTTGACGCGTCCGAGCAGGGTGTCCACTTCGACCTCGGTCACGACGACGGCTCCGGAGAAGCCCCGTCCGATGGCGAAGTGGTCGAGCGGGAAGGGCGTCACGTATCCGCGCCGGTCCCGGGGGCGCTTGCCGACGACCCGGAGCCCTTCGGCCTCCTCGAGGGTGCGGGCGCCGAGGGCCTTGCGGAGCCGGCGCGCCGCGTCCTCGGCCGCCGGGGCGACGGACGCGGTGGCGCAGCTGCTGGCGGACGTCGGCCCGTAGGCGTGGTCGCTGTCGCCGACCTCGACGCGCACCTGCGCGGGCCGCAGGCCGAGCGCGGACCGCACGACCTCGGCGATCACCGAGCGGGTGCCGGTGCCGATGTCCTGGACGGCGACGCGGGCGACCACGGCGCCCCGCTCGACCGCCAGCGCGACCTTGGTGCCGGGGTCGAGGAAGTACATGTAGTTGGCGGCCGCGACGCCGACGCCGCGGCGGAGGCGCCCGTCGCCGGGGTCCGCGCGGTCGCGCCACATGGGCAGCTCCGCGGCCCGGTCGTACAGGGCGTGGCGCTTGGCGTTGCCGTCCCAGCGGCGGCGCAGGTCGACGGGGTCCTCGCCGCGGCGCAGCGCCATCTCGTCCACGCCCTGTTCCAGCGCCCACAGCATCGGCGGCAGGCCGGGGCCGCGGAAGGGGATGCCGGGGGCGCGGTTGGTGACGTGGTCGTAGTCGCGGATCCGGCGGGGCGCGTTGCCGTAGAAGAACCGCGAATGCCAGGCCGCGTTCGACCCGATGGACACGCCCGAATCGCCGTGGGCGTCCATGGTGAAGGCGGACAGGCCGCCGTCGGCGTCCGCGAGAAGGGCCAGCTCGATGCGGACCCCGGGGCGGGTGCCGCCGTCGACGAGCTCCTCCGGCCTGCTGAGGACGACCCGGACCGGCGCGCCGTGCAGGCGGGACAGCTCCACGGCGGCGGCCACGTCGGGGGTGACGTTGACCTTGGAGCCGAAGCCGCCGCCCACGTGCTCTGCCACGATGTGGACCTGCTCCCGGCGGAGGTTCCAGCGCTTGGCCGCCTGTTCGGCGACGCGGGTCACCGCCTGGGTGGACAGGTGGAGGTGCAGTTCACCGTCTTCCCAGCGGGCCACGCAACCGTGCGGCTCCATGCAGGTGTGGGCCTGCACGCCGGTGGTGAAGGTGGCCTCCACCAGGGTCTGGCCGCCGTCGCTCCGGGCCTTCTCGATGCGCTTCACCGCCGTGCCGCCGCGCCAGCTCATGCCGGCCGGGCCGCGCACGTTGCCGTTCCACTTGGCGGACGCGAGCGGGCCCTCGTTGGCGCGCGGAGCCTCCTTGCGGGACTCCGCGGTCGGATAGACGACGGTCTCGTCCTCCGGCGAGAGCACGGCGGGCAGCACCGTGTAGTCGATCTCGACCCGCGCCGCGGCCTCCAGCGCCTCGGCCTTCGTGGGCGCGGCGACCGCCGCCACCGGCTGGCCCACGTAGCGGACGACGCGGTCCGCGGGCAGCAGCTCGGTCAGCGGACCGTCGTACCGGATCTCCCCCACCTTCGCGTGCGGGTGCGGCGACCGTACGATCACGCCTTCGAGCTGCCCGTCCAGGACGACGTCCGCCGTGTACCGCGCGGCGCCCGTGATCTTGCTGAGGGCCTCCACGCGGGCCGGCGTCACCGCGCCGTCGTCGTGCTCGCCCGCGCACGCCGCCGCGACCGCCTCGTAGATGCCGACGTACGCGCCGCAGCGGCACAGGTGCCCGGCCAGGGCCTCGGCGATCTGCTCGCGGGACGGTTCGGACGTGCCGTGCTCGGCGCGCCACCGGTCCATGAACGCCGCCGCCTCCACCACGAAGCCCGGCGTGCAGTAGCCGCACTGGAGCGCGTCGTGCTCGGCGAAGGCCCGCTGCACCGGATGGTCGCCGCCGAGGCCCTCGACGGTCGTGACCTCGCGGTCCGCCACCGCCTCGGCGGGCAGCAGGCAGCTCGCCGCCGTGCGCCCGTCCACCAGGACGGTGCAGGTGCCGCACACGCCCGTGCCGCAGGCGACCTTCGTCCCGGTCAGCCCCATCCGCTCGCGCAGTACGTCCGCCACGGTCTCCGCGGGTTCGGCACGGGTGCCGACGGACTTGCCATTGAGGCTGAATTCCATTCGCGCTCCATGCGCAGGGGGCTGATCAGCGTCATCGTGGCACAGCGAACAGGGTAAATCACCACTTTCGTGCTATCTCACCTCTACAGTTGTCGCGACGTTTCATCGCTCACGGCAGACGGGAACCGCGGTGCCACCACAGCCGGGCGTGCCACAGGGGATCGATCCGAACACCCCGAACGTGGCGCGCATGTACGACTACGTGCTCGGCGGCAAGGACAACTACGCCGCCGACCGCGAACTCGCGGGCCACCTCATCGCCTCCATCCCGGACGGGGTCGAGGCGCTGCGCGCGAACCGCCGCTTCCTCGGCCGCGCCATCGCCCACGTCGCCGGGCAGGGCATCGACCAGTTCATCGACCTCGGCGCGGGCCTGCCCAACCAGGGCAACGTCCACGAGATCGCCCAGCGCGTCCACCCGCACGCCCACGTCGTCTACGTGGACATCGACCCGGTCGTCATCGCGCACGCCCGCGCCCTGCTCGCCGCCGACGACCGCACCGCCGCGCTCCAGGCCGACATGCGCGACCCCGGAACCGTCCTCGCCTCCGACGCCGTGGCCCGCCTCATCGACTTCGACCGCCCGGTCGGCGTCATCTTCAACGCCATGCTGCACTTCGTCACCGACGCCGAGGACCCCGCCGGCATCGTCGGCGCCTTCACCGACCGCATGGCCCCCGGCAGCCACCTCGTCATCTCCCACAGCACCCTCGACGACCGCCCCGCCGACCTCGTCGAGATCATCAGGGCCGCCTACGAGAACGCCTCGGCCCCCATGGTCTTCCGCGACCACGACGCGATCCTGCGCCTGTTCAACGGCCTCCGCCTCGTCGAACCGGGCCTCGTCAAGGTCAACCGCTGGCACTCCGACGCCGAGGAGGCCGCCGCCACCGGCGGCGCCTGGGTCTACGGCGGCGTCGCCGTCAAGTAGCGTCGCGCGTCACGGCGGGCCGGAGCCGTCGACCGCCCGCTCGTGTTGAGCGTTGCTGCTTTTCTGTCTCCTATAGTGAGCCGAGCATTCGTGTCACTGGGAGGAAGGATGTTCGGCATGCCGTCGCCGGTGCGCGGGAGACCCTCGTGGTCCCGGCCGTGCCTGGGGCTGGCGTTGCTGATCATCCTGCTGACGGTCGGCTGCCTCATGCAGCTCGGCAAGGGCGCCGCCGCCTTCCAGTCGGCCGGTGCCGGTCCCGTCGCCGCCAGTGCGGCGGACGAGCCGCCGCGGGAGTCGGGGACGGAGCCGGGTACCGGGCAGTGCGGCAAGAAGACGGTGGCCGAGGCGCCCCCGGTCGCGCCCGCCGCCCAGCCGCTGCCGGTTCCGGCGGTCGTGCTGCCGGCCGCACTCGCCGAGGGCGCGGCGGCGCCGCCGGGCGCGGTCGCCCCGGTGGCGCGCCAGGGACCCGCGCCGCCCCCGCCCGACCTCGCCGGACTCTGCGTTCTGCGGATCTAGAGGCCCCGTTCACCCGGGCCGCCAGATCCGACCGAACGGAGTCCGACCGATGATCTCTGCTCGCCCGTCCGTGCGGGCGTCCACCGGCATGCTCGCCAAGGCGGGCCGCGCGCTGGCCTGCTGGCCGCGCCGCCGCTGGGCCTTCGCCGCCGCCGGGGCCGCCGGGGCCGCGCTGCTGGTGGGAGCGCCCACCGACGTGATCCCGAATCCGCTGTTCGGCCGTTCCGTGCCGGTGCAGTGGTGGAACTATCCCGTGCTCGCCGTCACCGCCGCCCTGTCCGGGCTGGTCCTGGCCACCTATGCCGGACGGCCGTCCGGCGCGGGCCGGCGCCTCGGCCCGCTCGGCGGGCTGCTGTCGTTCTTCGCGATCGGGTGCCCGGTGTGCAACAAGGCGGTGCTCCTGCTGCTGGGCACCTCCGGCGCACTGACGATCTGGGCGCCGCTGCAGCCGGCCGTGGCCGTGCTGTCGATCGCCCTGCTGGCCGTGGCCGCCGTGCGGTGCCTGGCCGGGGAGATCGACTGCCCGGTCGGCACGCCCGGCTCGTCCTGACACTTCTTCCGCACCGCGCGCGCCGCGCCGCGCGGTCAGCCCGCCTGCGCTGACCACGGGCCGCGTTCACGCACGCCCGGCCGCGCCGCGCGCTCTCTTGGAAAGGCTCTTCCGCCATGTCGGCTTCATCTCGCAAGACCCGCTCCCTGACCATCGCGGCCGTGCTGCTGGGCGCGGCCCTGGTCCTCGGCCTGGCCGCCGCCCTCAGCACCCGGGGCGGCGGGGAACCGGCCGCCGCCGGGTCGCCGTCGCCGTCCGCCTCGCCGTCGCGGTCGACGTCCGGCGGCCCCGACCTGGCCCGGCGCAAGGACGGCGACCCGTTCGCGCTCGGCCGCACCGACGCCCCGGTCGTCATGATCGAGTACAGCGACTTCCAGTGCCCGTTCTGCGGCCGGTTCGCCCGCGAGACCAAGCCCCGGCTGATCAAGGAGTACGTGGACGCCGGCGTGCTGCGGATCGAGTGGCGCAACTTCCCGATCTTCGGGGACGAGTCGAAGGCCGCGGCGCAGGCGGCCTACGCCGCCGCCCGGCAGGACCGCTTCTGGGCGTTCCACGACCGGCTGTACGCCGAGCCGCGGCGCCGCAACTCCGGCGACTTCGCCCGCAAGCACCTGATGACCTGGGCGCGGGAAGCCGGCGTGCCCGACCTGGACCGCTTCCGGGCCGACATGGAGAGCGGCGAGGCCGAGGACGCCATGATCGCCGACCAGGTCGAGGGCTACCGGATCGGCGCCGCCAGCACCCCGACGTTCCTGATCAACGGCCGGCCGCTCCTCGGCGCCCAGCCGTTCGAGGTGTTCGCCAAGGCCGTCGAGGAGGCGCGCGGGCGGTGAGCGTCGGCTACCTGGCCGCCCTCCTGGGCGGCGTCCTGACCCTGTTCAGCCCGTGCAGCGCGCTGCTGCTCCCGGCGTTCTTCGCCTACTCCTTCACCGAGCGGACGCGACTCGTCGCCCGCACGGCGGTCTTCTACCTCGGGCTCTGCACGACGCTGGTCCCGCTCGGCGCCGCCGGGGCGCTGGCCGGCCGGCTCTTCTACGGGCACCGCGACCTGCTGGTCGCCGTCGGCGGCTGGACGATCATCGCGCTCGGCGTCGTCCAGATCGCCGGGCTCGGGTTCGGCTCCACCCGGCTCCAGGGGCTCGCCGCCCGGCGCGGCAAGGCCGGGTCCGCGCTGTCGGTCGGCCTGCTGGGGGCCGTCTACGGGCTGTCGGGATTCTGCGCCGGGCCCCTGCTCGGCGGCATCCTCACCGTCTCGGCGGTCGGCGGCAACCCGCTGTACGGGGCGTCGCTGCTGGCGGTGTACGCGCTGGGCATGGCCGTCCCGCTGTTCGTGCTGGCCCTGCTGTGGGACCGCTACGACCTCGGCCACCGCCGCGTCCTGCGCGGCAGGCCGGTCACGCTCGGGCCGCTGCGGGTGCACTCGACGTCCCTGGTCGGCGGGCTGTTCTTCATCGTCCTGGGGACGGTGTTCCTGCTCTTCGACGGCACGTCGGCGCTGCCCGGCCTCCTGGACCCCGACACCGAGTTCGCCTTGGAGGAGACGGTCTCCCGCATCGGCGCGGCCGTGCCGGACGGCCGGCTGCTGGCGGTCCTCGCCGCCGGGGCCGCCGTCGCGGCCGCCGCGTTCCTGTGGCGCGGACTGCGGGAGGACCGCCGCTCGCCCGACTGAACGACATTGATAACCGTTTTCACTTTCGTTAGTGTGTGGCACCCCGCGTCGCCGTTCCGAGGGAGAGCCATGCACGACCAGTTGACCCGCCGCGCGTTCCTGGGAGCCGCCGCCGGAGCCGCCGTCCTCGCCGGGTGCGGGACGGGCCCCTCCTCCGGCGGCGGCGGCAGGCTGCGCGCGGCGTTCGCGGGCGGCGGCGCGACCGAGGTGCTCGACCCGCACCTGGCCAACCTGTTCGTCGAGGCGGCGCGGGCGAAGGCCATGTTCGACAAGCTCGCCGACCTCGGCGACGACGTCGCGCCGCGGCCCCGGCTGGCCGAGCGGTGGGAGGCGAGCGCCGACCTGCGGACGTGGCGCGTCACCCTGCGCGAGGCGGTCTTCCATGACGGCAAGCCGGTGCGGGCGCAGGACGTCCTGGCCAGCTACGCGCGGATCCTCGATCCGAAGGGCGCCTACCGGGCCCGGTCCAGCCTGGCGCTGATCGACCTGGGCGACAGCAGGGCGGTGGACGAGCGCACCGTCGAGTTCGCGCTCAAGCGGCCGTTCGCGGAGTTCCCGAACGCGCTCGCGGCCTTCGGCGCGTACATCGTCCCGGCGGGCCTGCACGACTTCTCCAAGCCGGTCGGGTCGGGGCCGTTCCGGTTCGCGTCGTGGCAGCCGGGCCGGGCGGTGCTGCTCGCCCGCAACCCGGACTACTGGGACGGCGCGCCGCACATCGGCGAGCTGGAGTTCCTGATCGCCAACGAGGAGTCCGCCCGGATGAACGCGCTGCTCGGCGGCCAGGTCGAGTACGCCCACGACATCTCGCCCGCGACCGCGCGCCGGCACGGCTCCCGCGCCCGGTTCGTGCACTCCCCGAACAGCAACATGCAGGCGTTCGCGATGAAGGTCGACCGGCCGCCGTTCGACGACCGCGACCTGCGCGAGGCGCTGTTCCTGCTCGCCGACCGGCGGCGGCTGGTCGACACGACGATGCCGGGCGCCGGCCAGATCGGCAACGACCTGTTCGGCAAGGGCTACCTGCACTACGCCGCCGGAATCCCGCAGCGCGAACCCGACCTGGACCGTGCCAAGGCGCTCATCAGGAAGGCCGGGGCGGACGGGACGACGATCGAGCTGACCACGTCCCAGGCCGCGTCCGGCTTCGTGGAGGCGGCCACCGTGTTCGCCGACCAGATCCGCGCCGCCGGGCTCAAGGCCAAGGTCGTGACCGGCGACAAGGACACCTACTGGTCCGACATCCTCAAGAGGGGCACGCTGGTCAGCTTCCGGTCGGGGGCGATGCCGATCGAGACGCACATCTCCCAGCGGCTGCTCTCGCACTCGACCACCAACGCCACCAGGTGGGCCAGGCCCGACTTCGACGCGCTCTACGACCGGGCCGTCTCCTCGCCGCGCGAGCAGGACCGCAAGGACGCCTTCGACCGGATGCAGCGCATGCTGCACGCCGAGGGCGGCCTGCTGGTCTGGGGATTCGCCGACGGCATCGTCGCGACGGCCCGCAACGTGACCGGCGTGCGCGGCGCCCCGATGAACACCCTGGACTGGGCGCGCTTCGACAAGGTCCGCCTCGGATGAGCCTCCCCCGCTACGCCGCGCGGCGGCTGCCGCTGGCGTTCGCGCAGGTCGCCGCCGTCACCACCGTGATCTTCCTGCTGACGGAGCTGCTGCCGGGCGACGCCGCCGTGGTGCTGGCCGGCGACTCCCCGGATCCCGCCCGGGTCGCGCAGATCCGTGCGGGCCTCGGCCTGGACCGTCCGCTGCCCGAGCGGTTCGCCGAGTGGGCGGCCGGGCTCGCGCACCTGGACCTCGGCAGCTCGATCGTGTCCGGACGGCCGGTGGCGGAGATCGTCCTGGCCGCGCTCGCGCCGACCGCGCTGCTGGCCGGGCTGACGCTGGCGCTGCTGGTGCCGCTGGCCATCGCGGCCGGGGTGGGCGCGGCGGTCCGGGAGGGCGGCCTGCTGGACCGCGTGCTGACCTCCACCGGCGTCGCGCTGTACTCGGTCCCCGAGTTCGCCCTGGCCATGCTGCTCATCGCGGTGTTCTGCGGGTGGCTCGGCTGGCTGCCCGCCACCGCGATCGACGGGCTCGGCGCCGCCGTGCTGGTACTTCCGCTGCTCGTGCTGCTGGCCCGGCCGCTGTCGTCCACCGGACGGCTCGTCCGCGCCGGGATGATCGACGCGCTGCACGCCGGCTACACCCGGCACGCGCTGCGGCTGGGCGTCCCGGTGCGGCGCGTCCGGTACGCGCACGCGCTGCCGAACGCGCTGGCGCCCGCCGCGCAGCAGCTCGCCCGCACCGTGGACTGGCTGCTCGGCGGCGTCATCGTCGTGGAGGCGGTGTTCGTGGTCCCGGGGCTCGGCACCGTACTGGTGGACGCGGTCGCCGACCGGGACCTGCCCGTCGTCCAGGGCCTGGCGGTGCTGTTCGCGACGACGACCGTCCTGGTCAACCTGGCCGCCGACCTGGCGGCGTTCCGCCTGGTGCCGCGCGCATGAGGCGGCCGCCGATCGTCCCGCTGCTGCTGGTGGCGGTCCCGCTGCTGATCGCGCTGGCCGGGCCGTGGCTGGCGCCGGGGTCGGCCGGGACGTCCGGACGCGGGGCGGCGTTCGCCGCGGACGGCCCGCTCGGCACCGACTTCGCCGGACGGGACGTGTGGGGCCAGGTCCTGCTCGGCGGCCGGACCCTGGTGCTGGTGGCGCTGGCCGCCACCGCCGGCGCGTACCTGCTGGGCGTCCCGTGGGGGCTGGCCGCCGCGACCGCGCCGCGCCGCGCCGTGGACGAGGCCCTGATGCGCCCGCTGGACCTGCTGCTGGCCGTGCCGTCGCTGCTCCTGCTGATCCTGCTCGCGGCCATCGGGTCCGGCGGCGCGCTGGTGTGGGCGCTCGCCCTCGTCCACCTGCCCGACATCGCCCGCGTCACCCGCGCGGCGGCACTGGAGGCGGCGCACGGGACGGCGATCGAGGCCATGCGGCTGCAAGGCGAGCACCGCTGGCGCACCGGTGTCCTGTTCGTCGGACGGTCAGCGCTGCGGACGCTGGTCACCGACGCGGGCACCCGCCTGACCGGCACCCTCTACCTGGTCGCCGCCGCCGCGTTCCTCGGCATCGGGGTCTCCCCCGACACCGCCGACTGGGCCGTGATGATCGACCGCAACCGGGCGGGCCTGTTCCTCAACCCCTGGTCCGTCCTCGCACCCGCGCTGCTGATCGTCATGCTCACGGTCGGGCTCAACCTCGCCGCCGACCGCGCCTTGGAGGAACGGTGATCGAAGTGGTGGGCCTGCGGGTCCGTTCCGCCGCCCGGACGCTGGTGGACGGGGTGGGCTTCACCGTCCCGGAGGGGCGGGTCCTCGCGCTGGTCGGGGCGTCCGGCAGCGGCAAGACGACGACCGGGCTGGCGCTGCTCGGGGAGCACCCGCCGGGCACCGAGGCCACCGGCACGGTGCGGATCGACGGGCGGTGGCCCGCCGCGGCCGGCGCCGTCGGCTACATCCCGCAGCATCCGTCGTCCGTGCTGAACCCCGCCCGCCGGATCGGGCCGATGCTCCGGGGCATCGCCCGGTTGCACGGCACCGATGCGGTCGCCGCGCTCGACGCCGCGCGGCTGCCCTCCGGCGGAGCGTTCCTGCGCCGGTTCCCGCACCAGTTGTCGGGCGGGCAGCAGCAGCGGCTCGTGCTCGCCCAAGCCCTGCTCACCGCGCCCAAGGTGATCGTCGCCGACGAGCCCACCACCGGCCAGGACGCCGTCACCCGTGCCGAGCTGGTCGGGGTGCTGCGCGGCCTCGGGGTGACGCTCGTGCTGCTCAGCCATGACCTGGACGTCGTCCGGGCGCTCGCGGACGACGTCGTCGTGCTGCGTGGCGGCAAGGTCGTCGAAGCGGGTCCGGACGTCCTGGACGCGCCGCGCGGCGACTACGCCAAGGCCCTGGTCGCCGCGCAGCCCGACCCCGCGGCGCCCGCCACCGCCCGGCCGCTGCCGGACGCCCCGCTGCTGCGCGTCCGCGACCTGACCGCGGGCCACGCCGGCCGCCGGGACCGTCCCGCCGTGGACAGGGTCAGCCTCGACCTGGCCGATGGGGAGCGGCTGGGGATCGTCGGCCGGTCGGGCGGTGGCAAGACGACGCTGGCCCGCTGCGTCGCGGGGCTCCACCCGTGGACGGGTGGCAGCGTGGCCGTCGGCGGCGTGCCGCTGCCCGCACGGCCTCGGCGGCGCACCCGCGCCCACCGGAGGCTGGTCCAGTACGTGTTCCAGGACGCGCGCGCCTCGTTCGACCCGTGGCGCCCCGTCCACGAACAAGTGGCACGCACCGCCGTCCGGCTGCGGGATCTGCCCTCCGCCCAAGCCCGAGCGGAGGCGCTCGACAGCCTGGAGCGCATGGGCCTGGACGCGTCGGTCGTCCGGCACCGCCCCGACCGGCTGTCCGGCGGCGAACTCCAGCGGGCCGCCCTCGCCCGCGCGCTCCTCGCCCGGCCCCGCGTGCTCATCTGCGACGAGATCACCTCCGGGCTCGACACGCTCACGCAGGCCGCCATCCTGGACCTGCTCGCCGGCCTGGACCTCGCGCTGGTCTTCATCAGCCACGACCTCGGCGTGGTCGCCCGGATCGCCGACACCGTCGCCGTCGTCCACGACGGCCGCCTCGTCGAGCACCGGCCCGCTGCTCACCTCCTGCGGGCACCCGAGCACCCCCTCACGAGGGCCCTCCTCGGAGACCCGGAGGGTCAGCGGGCCACGGTCTGGCGGTAGCGCTCGTCAGTGCGGAGGAGGGCGCGGTGCGTGTCCTCGGCGGTGATGGCGCCGCCGTCCAGGACGAGGACGCGGTCGGCGGCGTCCAGCAGGGCGGGGCTGGTGGTGATCACGACGGTGGTCCGGCCGCTCCGCAGACCGGCGATGCCTCGCGCGATGAGCTGCTCGGTGACCGCGTCGACGGCGGTCGTCGGGTCGTGCAGGACGAGGACCGGGCTGTCGGCGGCCAACGCGCGGGCCAGCGACAGCCGCTGGCGCTGCCCGCCGGACAGGTTCGCGCCGCGGTCGCGGACGGGGTGGTCGAGCCCGTCGCGGTGCAGCGCGACGACGTCGGTCAGCATGGACGCCTCGACGGCCGCCGCGACCTCCCGGGCGGTGCCCGACGGGTCGATGTTCGTGCGGAGCGTGCCCGCGAAGATCTCCCCGTGCGACGGGTTCACCAGCAGGTGCGCGCGGAGCCCGTCGGTCGACAGGTCCGCGGTGTCCCGGCCGCCGACCCGCACCGCGCCCTCGTACGCGCCCGGCGGGACCTCGCCCGACAGCAGCGCCATGAGGTCGGCGGCGGCGCGCTGCTCGTAGGCGGCGATCGCCGTGAACTCCCCGGCGGGCACATCGAACTTCAGCTCGCGCAGCGACCCGTACCGGACGCGGTCGACCTCCAGGCCGCCGTCCGCGTCCGGGCGCGCCGTGCCCGGCACCGCCACCGGCGGCGCGGCCAGCACCAGCGCCATCCGCTCGGCGGACGCCCGCGCGACCATGAGGTGCTTCGGCATCTCCGAGAACAGCTTGAGCGGTTCCATGATGAACTGCGCCAGCCCGACGGCCATGACGAGTTCCCCGGTGGTGATCCGGTCCTCGAACGCGAGCCAGCCAGCCAGCAGCGTCACGGCGGTGGCGAGGAGCGCGTTGAGCGCCAGCGCGGCGCCCGCGTACGCGCCGTTGGCCCTGGCGACGGTGACCGCCTGGTCCCGCGCCTCCCCGCTGACCCGGCGGTAGGACGCGAACGCCGCGTGGTTGCCGCCGAACCCGTGCAGCGGGCGCAGGCCGCTGATCAGGTCGGCGACCTTCGCGCTCGCCCGCGCGACGCGGGCCTGCTGCTCGCGGGTGCCGGTGCCGATCCGCTTGGACAGCACGCTCAGCACCGACAGGACCGCGACGGTCCCCGCGATCACCAGCAGGCCGAGCCCGACGTCGGCCAGGCCCAGCGCGACCGCCGCGATCAGCACCGCGACCAGCGAGCTGACCAGCAGCGGCACCACCTCGATGATGTCGGCGGTCTGGTCGGCGTCCTCGGTGGCGATGGTCAGCACCTCGCCGGACTTCAGGTCGGCGTCCCGGGCCACGGGCTGGAGCCCGCAGGCCGCTACCCGCACCCGCCAGCGGTGCGCCTCGGTCGTGTTGGCCTTCTGCAGGATGCGCATCCCGAACCGCCACGAGAACGACACCGTCGTGATGATCACGGCGAGCGCGGCGATGGACAGGCCGAGCGCGCCGAGGCTCCGGTCGCGCATCGTGTGCTCGACGATCAGGCCCAGCGCGATGGGGAAGGCGGTCTCGCCCGCCTGGTACATGCCCATGAGGACGGTGCCCGCGGTCATGGCGCCCGCGTTGCGGCGCAGCGCGGTCCGCAGGATCGCGGAGCCCGTGCGGGGTCCCGGTTCGGCGGCGGTCGTCGTCTCCGCGGCGGTCGTCATCGCCGGTTCAGCCCCCCGCCCGCCAGGCGCGCCACAGCCGCGCGTACCGGCCGCCGAGCGCCACCAGTTCATCGTGGGCGCCCTGCTCCACGACGCGCCCGGCGTCGAGCACGGCGATCCGGTCGGCCGCCATGGCCTGGGTGAGCCGGTGCGCGACGAACAGCGTCGTGCGCCCCCGGCACGCGGCGAGGACGGCCCGCTCCAGCGCGGCGGCGCCCTGGCTGCCCGCCTCCGCGGTCGACTCGTCCAGCACCACGACCGGCGACCGGCTCAGCACCAGCCGGGCCAGCGCGACCTGGGTGGCCCGCGTGGCGTCGAGGCGCTCGCCGCCCTCGCCGACCGGGGTGTCCAGGCCGTCCGGCAGGGCGTCGACCCAGCCGTCCGCGCCGACCGTGCGCAGGGCGTCCATCAACTCGGCGTCGGACGCGTCCGGCGCGGCCAGCCGCAGGTCGCCGGCGAGCGGGCCGGAGAACACGTGCGTCTCCTGCGTCAGGATGCTCACCAGGGCCCGCGCGCCCGCCTCGTCCAGGTCGGCGAGGTCGACCGGGCCGATGCGCACCGACCCGGCCTGCGGGGTGCCGATGCCCGCGATGAGCGCGGCCAGCGTCGACTTGCCAGCGCCCGTCGCGCCGACCAGCGCGAGCGAGCCGCCCGCCGGGATCACCAGGTCGACGTCCCGCAGGACCGGCTCCTCGGAACCGGGATAGGTGAACGTCAGCCCCTCGACCGTGACCGGGTGGGCCGCGGCGTCCGGCTCGGCGGGCGTCCCGCCCACCAGGCGCTCCTCGGCGGGCTCCCCCAGCACCCCGACCAGCCGGGTCAGGCTCGCGCCCGACTTCTGGGCCTCGTCGAAGGTGAACAGGATGGAGCCCAGCGGGTTGAACAGGCGGTGGAACAGCAGCGGGGCCGCCGCGACCTCGCCCAAGCTGGCGGCGTCCGCCTCCAGCAGGGCGTACCCCACCGTGATGATCAGGACGAGCCCGATGAACTCGGCGCGGTTCTCCCGGCCGACGAACCGGCCGAAGAGGCGGAACACCTCGATGCCGAGGTCGCGCACCCGCCACGACTCGCGGGTCACCCTGGCGCGGAACGCGTCCTCCAGCCGGTACGCGCGGACGGTGCCGATCCCGTCCAGCCCGCTGATCAGCTCCTGCGCCCGGTCGGCCTGCGCCGCGCGCTGCCGCCGGTAGAGCGGCGCCGACCTCGGCAGGTACCAGCGCAGGGCCAGCGCGTAGGCGGGCAGCGCGCCGGCGCCCGCCAGGCCGAGCCGCCAGTCGAGGCCGAACATCCCGGCGGTGGCGATCGCGACGAGCACGCCCGCGGAGAAGACCGTGGGGACGGCCGTCCGGATGCCCTTGGACAGGACGGCGACGTCGTCGCCGACGCGGGAGAGCACGTCCCCCCGGCCGACCTGCTCGATCCGCGCGCTCGGCATGCCGAGCACCGCCCGGACGGCGCCCTCCCGCAGCCGCGCGAGCAGTTCCGCGCCGAGCCGCCCGATCAGGTACGTCGACGCGGCGGTGGCTGCGGCGCCGAGCGGAACGGCGGCCACCAGCAGGGCCCCGATCGTGATCAGGATCGCGGGCGAGCCGCCGCCGGCCACCCCGTCCACCACCCGGCCGAGCAGGAGCACCGGCAGCACCTGGAGCGCCGCGCCCGCCACCGTGGTGAGCACCGCGGTGCCCGTCAGCCACGGCGTCTCGCGGCAGTGCGCCGCGACCCAGCGGGACGCCTCGCGCCCGGACGCCGTGCGCAGGGCGGCCGGGGCGAGGCGCGGGACGGCGGTGGTCACTCCTGGCCGACCGACGCGACGATCTCGGCCTCGTTGCCCAGGGCCTTGGCGATGTGCACCGCGTTGCCCTGCCACGGCTCCATGACCGCGCTCATCCGCGCGGGCCGAGTCCGGCTAGCACTACTTTCCTCCGAAATCAGACCTGAATAAGGAGAGCCTAACCTAAATGGGATCATGGACTCCGGCCCGGGCGGCGTGCGCCTCATCCCTAGTTGCACCTCACGCCCAGGGCCTCGGGAAGTCGTCGCCGTCCAGCCGGGCGCCTTCGGCCAGCCCCAGCGGGTCGGTCACGGGGTGCGGGGCGCCGTTGTAGACGGTCTCCTCGTCCATGTAGATGACGACGTGCGCGAGCCTCGCCAGATCGGTCGTGTTGGGCAGGGCCATGTGGCCGGTGTAGCCGCTGTGGAAGGTGCAGTCCCCGGCCCGGAGGGGGATGGTCACGCGCGGGATCCATCGCAGCGCCGGATCCGCCTCGAACAGGTCGCCCTCCTCATGGAGGTCCTGCGCGCGCAGGCCGCTGCGGGTCTGGGTACCGGGGAGGAACGTCATGCAGCCCCGCTCGGGCGGGACGTCCACCAGCGCGATCCACGCCGAGAGCGGGAGCCGGTCGTCGGCGTGCGGCCAGTACGGCCGGTCCTGGTGGAACTCGGTGGCGGTGTTGCTGTGCGGCTCCTTCACCAGCATCTGGTCATGCCACAGCCGCACCGGGAAACCCGCGAGCTGCTCGGCGACCCGGCCGAGCCGCCGGTCGAACGTGAGGTCGCGCAGGGTCTCGTCGCGCCGCCAGACGTTGACCAGCTGGCTGAAGGCGCCGCCCTTCTCCAGGCTCTCCCCGCGATGGGATTCGAGGTACGCCTCCGCGCCGGCTCTGAAGCGCTCGACCTGCGTGCGGTCGAGCACGCCGCGGACTCGGACGAATCCGTTCTCACGGTAGCTGCTGACGAGGTCGTCGGAGAGGCGTCCGTCCGGGCCGAGGTCTGTCTCTTCGCTCATGTGGAAAGCCTCGCAACGGCCGGAGGCACCGGCTAGGCCGATGCCGTCCTCCAGTCGTACGATTCCGACATGACCACGGTGCTGCACGAGCGGGCGTTGTTCGCGGACGAGCCGATTTGGGGAAGCGTGCAGCAGCTGTCCGCGGACGTCGAGGCCCACGCGCACGACTTCGTGGAGATCGCCGTCATCGGGCCCGGCCGGGGCACGCACGTGACCGCCACGGGCGTGCACCGGCTGCGGCACGGCCAGGCCGTCGTGCTCCGGCCGGGCGCGTGGCACGGCTTCGAGGGCTGCGCCGATCTCGTCGTCGCCAACTGCTGCGTGTCGGCCAAGGCGCTGCGCTCCGACCTGGAGGGCCTGATGCGGGTCCCGGCGCTGCGCCGGCTGCTGTGGACGGAGCCCGTCGCCTCCGGCTCCCGGGGTGTGGCGGTCACCGCCGTCGGGCCGGACGCCGCCGACGAGGCCATCGACCAGATCCGGCTACTCGAAGCCGACCTGTCGGGTGCCCCGCCCCGCACCGGACGCGCGCTGGGCAGGCTCGTCACCGTCCTCGGCATCCTCGCCGACGCGGGCTCCCCCGGCGGCGCCGGGCCCGGCATGCACCCGGCGGTCGCCGCCGCCATCGCGCGGATGGAGGCGGCGCCCGCCGAGGCGTGGCGGCTGGGCGGCCTCGCACGCGCCGTCAACCTCGACCCCGACTACCTGGGGCGGCTGTTCGTCCGGCACGTGGGGGCGTCCCCGCTCGCCCATCTGGCCCGGATCAGGGCGGAACGGGCCGCCGACCTGCTCGCCCACTCCGACCTCCCGGCCGCGCGCGTCGGCGCGGCCGTGGGCTGGGACGATCCGACCTACTTCGCGCGGCGCTTCCGCGAGCTCGTCGGCCTGACCCCGACCGCGTACCGGCGGACGGCCAGGCCGCCGGCGGCGGTCGCGAGCAGCAGGCCGCCGAGGACGGCGGGCGCCTGGCCCCCGCCGGAGCCGCCGTCCTTCGCCGGCCCGTAGCCGCCCGCCATGCCCTGCCGGTCGTAGGCCGAGCCCGGCATGCGGTCGCCGTAGCGCTCACCGACCGCCCGCTGGTAGGCCGCCAGCGGGACGGACGCCGCGCCGGTCGCCTGCCGCGCCTCGGCGTTGAGGGGGTGGACCCGGCCGTTCCGCAGCGCGTACCAGGCGTTGATCTGCGGCTCGCGGAAGACCGTGCCGCTGTTGCGGGCGTAGGTCTCCTCGTCCGCGCCGGAGGCGATGTTGGCCAGCCGCCAGGCGCCGTCCTTGCGCACGGCCCACACCGACGCATGCTGACCGTCCGCCGAGACCGCCTCGGTGGCGAGGAACGACAGCCGCGCGACGGTGCCGGAGGCGCCGGTGACGAAGCCAGGGTTCAGGTCGTAGACCGGCACGGTGGGGCCGGTCAGCTCGGGCGCCATCCGCTTCGCCGCGGCGGCGCTGACCTCGCCCGTCCTGCCCCGCCCGGCGAAGAAGCGCGCGACGGTCGGGGCCGCCTCCGCGGCGACCTGCCGGGCGGCGGCCACGTCGGCGGCCGGCGGCGGGGTGGGTGCGGGGGACGCGGGGGACGCCGCCGCCGGTGACGCCGCGGACACCGCGATCGCGCCGCCGAGCGCGAGACCGGTGAACAGTTTCATCTCACGCCTCCTCATGCGCCGATGTAGTCGAGGGAATGGGTCCAGAAGAAGGTGCCGTTGCTGACGTAGTAGTCGTACGCCGACCAGTTGTAGCGGTAGTCCGACGGCCAGGGATTGCCCCAATAGACCATGTTCGAACTGTCGTCGTAGCCGTACAGGACCTCCATGTGCCCGCCGCCGCTCGTCCATTGGATGCGGGCTATCACGGGCCGCCGCGCGTCGATCTCGCGGACGATCGCCCAGTAGTAGAGATGGGCGTTCACGTAGTTGCCGGGATTGATCCCGATCTTGCGGAAGGCGGTCTGGTCGTCGGCGAGCGTCGCCTGGCTGTTCGGGCAGGACGAGTTGATCGAGCGGTTGAAGGCGAGGTTGCAGAACTGGTTCTGGGTGTAGTTCCGGCCCATGAAGGCGGCCACGGTGTTGCCGGACGCGGCCCAGCACCAGTTGGACATCTCCTGCGCCTGCATCGAGATGCCGAGCCGCAGGGCGGCCGCGTCGGCGGTGCCGGGCACGGCCGCGGCGGCGAGGGCCAGCGCGCACACGGCGGCGCGCAGGCCGGAGCGAACTTGCATGGAAACGCACTCCTCCGGGGACGGGGTGGGGGGCTGTTCGGACGTCCGGAGAACGTCAAATGAATGGTCGTCCCGCACCGGGCGCGAAACAACCCTTTCAACCCCGGAGGCATTTCAACGTATACGCGGCCATAAATTAGAAACGGCGTGCGAGAGGGCGGTTCAGTCCCATTCCCAGCGGATGCCGTGCACGCCGGGCCGCACTTCGATCTCCGCCATGTGGACGGCGCGCCAGTCCGACAGCGGCAGCTCCCGCACGTCGGTCGGTGGCGTCACGGTGTTCGGCTGCCAGACGCGGTGGCAGCGGGCCGGGAGGGCGTCCGGCTCGAAATGAACGTGCAGCAGGTACATGTGCATGGGGTGGCGGAACCACCGGTGGTAGAAGGTCGCCTCGGGACCGCCGCCGCTGTAGCCGAACTCGTAGTCGACCATGCAGGTCTCGTCCCGCCGCAGCGGGCGCTCGAACAGCAACTCCACGGCGGTGACCCCGGCCGCCGCGTCGGTGCGGACCTGGCCGAGCCGGCAGTGGGACGCCCGGCGGATGTCGGGCAGCATCTCCTTCTCGCAGTGGTACACGGCCACGTGCCGGTCGACGCCGTCGGTGCGCGCCTGGAACACCGCCCGCGTGCGCACCGACCGCTCGTCCCGGCCGGCGCCGACGCGGACGGTCTCGTCGCAGCTCAGCCAGCGCAGCTGGCCGTCCACCGGGTTGCGGATCTGCCCGAGCAGCCGGTCGACGCTGGCGTGCACCTCGCTGACGTCGCGGTACGCCAGCGCGCCGGGCACGTTGTGGGCCCACCGGCCGCGCGGGCGGCGCGGCCCGAGCAGCGCGGTCAGCGACTCCGGCGGCACTTCGAGGATCTCCTCCAGCGCCCGGACGGCCGACACCCGCTCCGGGCGGCACCGGCCCCGCTGCCAGTTGCTGAGGCTCGCGACGCTGACCTGGATCCCGCGGTCGGCGAGCCTGGCATGGAGCCGTTCCAGCCCGAGCCCGCGCGTCTGGATCGCCGTCCGCAGCGCGCTTTCGAACGAATCCGCCATCGCCGGATCCTCCTGCTGGGAACCTGCCCGACGACTGGGGATCGTCGGGGGCCGGGGTAGCAGTGAGGAACGTACTGAGTCGCCGTCCAGTAGTCCAGGAGTCGCGCGCCGGTCAGCCGGCCTGGGGGGCCAGGACGGCGCGCAGGACGTCCAGGGCGCGCTGCCGGTGCGCGTCCAGCTCGCGGACGAGCCGGTCGGCGTCCCGGGCGCGGACCGCCTCGATGATCCGGTCGTGCGCGTCCACCGAGGCCGCGCGCTCCGCCGGGTCGTTGTAGTACATGGCCCGGTACACCTCGGTGGAGTCCCAGAGCAGCCGGATCAGCCGCAGGACGTGGGGCTGGCCGGGCGTCTCCAGGACGGCGAAGTGGAACGCGCGGTTGGCGGCCAGCTCGGCGGCGACGTCTCCGGCGGCGGCGGCCTCGGCGCAGGCGCGGGCGGCCTCGCCGATGCGCCGCAGCGCGGCGTCGTCCAGCATCGGGAGGGCGTGCCGGGCCGCGCGCTCCTCCAGGATCTTGCGCAGCTCGTAGATCTCGCTGAGGTCCTCGTACTGGAGTTCGGTGACGACGTACCCGCGCCGGGGCCGGTAGGTGAGCTGCCCCTCCTCGGCGAGGACGCGCAGCGCCTCCCGCACCGGCGCGACGCTCAGCCCGACCTGCGCGGCGATGTCCTCCTGGTTGACCCGCTCGCCGGGCCGGACGTCCCCCGACGCGATGCGGCGGCGCAGCGCGTCGACGGCGTGCTGCTGGGCCGTGGGCACCGTGGCGCGGGGATCTTTCACCGGGCCGAGCATAGCCGCGGGCGCGCCGGTCAGCGGAACGCCTGGACGCCCGTCAGGGCGCCGCCGATGACGAGGGCGTGGACGTCCGCCGTCCCCTCGTAGGTGACGACCGACTCCAGGTTGTTCATGTGCCGGATCACCGGGTACTCCAGGGAGATCCCGTTGGCGCCGAGCACCTGGCGGGCGCTCCGGGCGACGTCCAGCGCGGCGTTGACGTTGCCGAGCTTGCCCATGCTGACCTGCTCGGGACGCAGCCGCCCGGCGTCCTTGAGCCGGCCGAGGTGCAGGGCGAGCAGGGTCGCGCGGTTGACCTCCAGCGCCATGTGGGCGAGCTTCTGCTGCTGGATCTGGGTTCCGGCGATCGGCTTGCCGAACGCCGTGCGCTCCCCCGCGTACTTCAGCGCGGCCTCGAAGCAGGCGCGCGCAGCCCCGGCCGCGCCCCACACGATGCCGTAGCGGGCCTCGTTCAGGCACGACAGCGGGCCCCGCAGGGACGACACCTCGGGCAGGACGGCGTCCGCCGGCAGCCGGACGCCGTCCAGCACCAGCTCGGAGGTGATCGAGGCCCGCAGCGACAGCTTCTTGCGGATCTCCGGCGCGCTGAACCCCGGCGTGCCGGCCGGGACGAGGAAGCCGCGGACGCCCTCGTCGGTGCGAGCCCACACCACGGCCACGTCCGCGATCGAGCCGTTGGTGATCCACATCTTGCGGCCGTCGAGGATCCAGTCGCCGCCGTCGCGGCGCGCGCGGGTGCGCATCGCGCCCGGGTCGGAGCCCGCGTCCGGCTCGGTCAGGCCGAAGCAGCCGACGGTCTCCCCGGTCGCCATCCCCGGCAGCCACCGCCGCTTCTGCTCCTCCGAGCCCCAGCGCCAGATCGCGAACATCGCGAGCGACCCCTGGACGGACACCATGCTGCGCACCCCGCTGTCGCCCGCCTCCAGCTCCATGCAGGCCAGGCCGTAGGCGGTCGCGCTGGTGCCCGCGCAGCCGTACCCCTCCAGGTGCATGCCGAGGACGCCCAGCGCGCCCAGCTCGCGCGGCAGCCCGCGCGGGATGGACGCCTCCTCGAACCAGTCGCCGGCGTGCGGGACGACCCGGTCCTCGACGAAGCCGCGGACGGTGTCGCGGATGTCGCGCTCCTCGTCCGACAGCAGGCCGTCGATGTCCAGGAAGTCCAGGGGGCGGAGCTCCACCGCCCGGTCGGACGCGCTGGTCATGGCCGTCACATCCCCTCGCGACGCAGAATCTTCGAAAATCGAAGAACCGATGGTCGCACACATCCGGGCGCCCCGCCAAAAAGAGCCCGCCGCCCGGACGCGGGCGGCGGGCACGCGCGGCCCCTACTTGCGGCGCGCCACGTCGTAGGCGGCGCAGCCGATCAGTTCGAGGGAGACCTGGAGCCGCTCCAGGCTGATGTTGTCGGCGATCGTGTCCTCGGGGGTGTGGTAGATCGGCTCCAGCTGGCTCGGCGCCTCGCCGCCGCGCCAGCTGAAGTTGCCCGCAGGGATGCCGCGCTCGTAGAACGCCTCGTGGTCGCTGGAGCCGCGCGCGGTCGGCCCCTCGGTCTGGCCCGCGTACCCGAGGCGGCGCGCGGCGGCGTTCACCGCGGCCGTGGTGGTGTTGTCGGCGCCGTCCACCGACAGCAGCCAGTACGTGCCCGCCGGCGGATGGCTGGTGGCGACCATGTCGTTCTGGAAGCAGCCGGTGATCCGCCCGACCTCCGCCTCGTCGAGCTCCTTCACGTAGTGCCGGGCGCCGACCAGGCCGCTCTCCTCCGCGCCCCACAGGCAGATCCGCACGGCCTGCTGGGTGGGCAGCCGCTTCAGGACGCGCGCCAGCTCCAGGCACAGCACGGTGCCGCTGCCGTCGTCGTTGGCGCCGGGCGAGCCGGGGACGCTGTCGTAGTGCGCGCTGACGATGACGGCCTTGCCCCCGGGGTTGGGCAGCGTGGCCCGTCGCTCCGCCAGGACGTTGTACGAGGTGAGCCCGGCGTGATGGGCGACCTCGAACGACAGGCTCCGGGCACCGGCCC
This sequence comes from Actinomadura sp. NPDC049382, assembly GCF_040677125.1. Classification (NCBI taxonomy): domain Bacteria; kingdom Bacillati; phylum Actinomycetota; class Actinomycetes; order Streptosporangiales; family Thermomonosporaceae; genus Actinomadura; species Actinomadura sp. NPDC049382. The sequence goes on along the minus strand of NZ_JBFARO010000016.1, from coordinate 44,091 downwards.
GGATCCGCTCGCCGTGGTACCCGGCCAGCCCCAGCACCGGGATCGCGACCGGCTCCTTGAGGTTCGGGACGAAGGCGCTGGGCTTGCGCTCCGGGTAGGTGGTCGAGCGCGCGTTGACGATGAGCGCCGCCGCGGCGCCCGCGTCCGCCGCCGACTTGGCCTGCCCGGTCTCCTGGCCGGTGACGCGGTCGAACAGCACGAGCTTGCCGCGCACGTCCCCGGTGACCTCGGTGGCCGGGCCGACGTCCACCACCGTCCCGGCGGCGGGGGCGACGGCGCCCTGCGGGGACGCGCTGCACTGCCAGAGCCGCTCGCCCTCGGCGCGGATCTCCGCCAGGTACTTGTCGGCGACCGGGAAGGGCTGCAGCTCGACCGTGTACCCCAGGTCGCGCAGCTGCCCGGCGATGTAGTGGGCGGCACGGTGCTCGGAAGGAGTGCCGGCGATGCGCCAGCCGATCTCGTCGCTGAGCACCCGCAGGTGCCGCAGCGCCCGGCGCGCGTCGACGCGGGCGACCACGGCCCGGTCGCCGACGGTGAGGGAGGGCGGCCGGGCGGCACCGGGCCGCTGCCGGGTCGCGGCGGCGGCGGTGCCGGGCAGCAGGCCGACCGTCGCGAACCCGGTGAGGGCGGCGACTCCGGCCAGCAGATCACGGCGTTTGACCTCGGACATGTGGCGTCTCCTCAGGGAGCTCGGGCGCCGCCCCCGCCCGGTCCGGATCGCGAACCGGACAGACGCGGCACGACAAGGACCTTTCACCCCCGTTCGGGCGAACCTACGAAAAAGCCTCTCCGTTAACAAGAATGGCGAGATAACCCGCAACCGGAACGTGATCAGCCACCGTGCGGCCGATCACCCTGTCACCATTCCCCGGAACGGCCAGATGATCACGTCGCCGAAAAGAGATCCCGGCCCCATGCCCCGGCACCGCACCCCGGCACCGTCGCCCGCGAAGACGCCGCGCGGCCGAATTCCAACGCGTCACGCGCACCGGCATCGACCGGCCGGAGGGGCCGGTGCGCGCCGGTGCGCCGCCCGTTCGCGGGCGGTCGTCAGTGCGCCGCCTCGTACTGGGCGATGACGGTGGCGGGGATGCGCCCGCGCTCGTTGATCTCGATGCCCTGCTCCTTCGCCCACTGCCGGATCTCGGCGCCGCGCTCCCGGGCCTGACCCGCGCGGGCCGGAGCGGCGCCCCGGGTGCCCTTGAGCCGGCGGCCGCTCTCCATGTAGCTGTGCAGCGTGCTGCGGAGCTTGCGGGCGTTGTCCTCGCTGAGGTCGATCTCGTACGTCCTGCCGTCGATGGCGAACGACACCGTCTCGGCGGCCTCGCCGCCGTCGAGGTCGTCCGTCATGATGATGCGAACCTTCTGTGCCACGTGCGTTCCCCGTCTTGTCGTGTTATTCGGTGCCCCCGACCGTAGCCGATTCGGGCCCTCGGCGATCCGCCGGGGAAAGGCGCGCGCCGCCCGGCCCGGACGCGGTCACAGGTAGCCGAACAGGCGGCCCGCCACGCGGCGCATCTGGATCTCCTCGGAGCCCTCGGTGATGCGGTAGCGGCGGTGGTGGCGGTAGATGTGCTCGAACGGCTCGTGGCGCGTGTAGCCGATGCCGCCGTGCACCTGCATCGCGCGGTCCGCCGCCTCGCAGACCAGCCGGTTGCCCCGGTAGTTGCACATCGACACCAGGTGCCCGATGGTGACCGCGGGCTCGCCGGCGGCGTGCACCTCGTCCAGCCGCTGGGCGGTCTTGTGGATCAGGGTCCGCACCATCTCGGCCTCCGTGTGCAGCTCCACGAGCGGCCACTGAATGGCCTGGCGGGACGCGAGGGGCCGGCCGAAGGTGGTGCGCTCGCGCGCGTAGGCGACGGAGCGGTCGATGCAGAACTGGGCCGCGCCCACGCCGCTGGCGGCCTGGCGAATGCGGTTCTCGTGGACGAACGTCTGCGCGACCGCGAGCCCCTGCCCCTCCTCGCCGAGGATGGACGACGCGGGCACGCGGACGTCGTCCAGCGTCACCTCGGCGTGGTCGGTGGGCATGTTGAGCGTCCACCAGTAGTAGGGGACGTCGAAGCCGGGGGCGTCGAGCGGCACGATGAAGGCGGTGATGCCCTCGGCCTGCCCGGGTTCGCCGGACGTGCGGGCGAAGACGACGTCGTGGGTCGTCGCCGCGCCGAGCGTGTTGAACCGCTTGGTGCCGTTGATGACCCAGTCGCCGCCGTCGCGGACGGCGCGCGTCGACATCCAGGTGGCGTCGCTGCCGTGCTCGGGTTCGGTGAGCGCGAACGCCAGGCCGTTCTCGCCCCGGACGGACGGCTCCACGAACTGCTCCCGCTGCTCGGGCGTCCCGAACCGGTGCAGCAGTTCGACGAAGACGAGGTTGCCGACGACGGAGTGCTCGGTCTGCAGGTCGTTGTGCAGGCCAAGCCCGCGGTGCGCCAGATGCTCGCGGATCACCGCCATCTCCAGGTTGCTGCCCCCGTGCCCGCCCAGCTCGGCCGGGAGGCTGTACCGGTAGAACCCGGCGGCGTCGGCGCGGCGCTTCGCCTCGGCGAGGAGCTCCTCCCACTCGGGGCGGGCGACGCCGCCGCGCTCGAAGTCGGTCCGGGCCCACTCCCTGCGGTGGTCGAAGAAGCGGCGGTTGTCGTCCGCCTCCTCCAGCGGGACGATCTCGCGCTCGATGAAGGCGTCCAGGGCGTCCAGCAGGTCGCGGGTCTGCTCGGGGATCTCGAAGTCCATGCGGGTCTCCTGTCTCACGCGCGTCCGAGGAGGATGTCACGGGCGATCGCGGCCAGGTCCCGCGGCCGCCGTTCGAGCGCCTCCAGCGGCTCGGCGGGGGCGTCCATCGCGCCGCCGCGGTACCGGTCGTGGACGCCGTGGCCGATGCAGCCGAGCCGCCACAGCGCGAACGCCTCGAAGAACGGCAGGTCCGACACGTCGCGGCCGGTCGTCTCGGCGTAGCACCGCGCCAGCGCGTCGCGGTCGAGGAACCCGGGGAGCCGGGACGGGCCCCAGCCGACCGTGTCGCCGGTGTGCCACCAGGCCGTCAGCCAGCCGAGGTCGGCCAGGACGTCGCCGGTGGTGCACAGCTCCCAGTCGAGGACGGCGGCGACCGTCCCGTCCGGGCGGACGATCATGTTGCCGGGGCGGAAGTCGCCGTGCGCGACGCCCGTCCAGCGCTGCGTGGGCGTCCGGGCCGCCAGCAGGCCGCGCACCTCGGCGAGGTCGCGGGCGGCGGGGTCGTCGCCGCCGGTGCGGGCGGCGACCCGTTCCACCTGCGCCGTCCACCGGCGGAGCTGGCGGGTCACGTAGGGCTCCGCGCCCGGACGGACGGTGAGGCCCGCGTCCGCCGGGGCCACCTCGTGGATCGCCGCGAGGACCTCAGCGCACTGCCGCGAGAACCGGTCCCGGGCGTCGGGCGGCAGCCCGGCGGCGGCCGCGTCGGAGTCGAGGACGGTCCCGTCGACGAAGTCCATGACGTAGAAGGGGGCGCCGGTGACGGCCGGGTCCGCGCAGAGCCCGCGGGTGCGCGGCACCGGCACGGCGCTGCGGCCGAGCGCGGTGACGATGCGCCACTCCCGCTCCATGTCGTGGGCCGTCGGCAGGAGGTCGCCCGTCGGGGGCCTGCGCAGCGCGAACGCGCGCCCGTCCGGGGCGTCCACCCGGTAGGTGAGGTTGGAGCGGCCGCCCGCGATCAGCGTGAACGCGAGCGGGCCGGGGACGCCGAGCGCCTCGCCGAACCATCCGGTGAGCGCGCCGGCGTCGATCCCGGGCGGTGCGCCGGTGCCCACGGGTCAGACGCCGCGGCTCGGCGCCGGGTCGGCGGCGAGGCCGGCGGCCCGCAGCGCCGCCCGCTTGGCGGCCTCGACGTCGTAGTGCTTGCGGGTGACGATGCGCTGCGCGTACAGGCCGCCGCCCGCCTGGACGTTGGTGACCTGCCGCCATCCGCCGTAGGAGTCGGCGGTCAGGTCGCGGATCGCGTGGAAGAGCCGGGTGCGGTACTCGCCGTCCACGTCCGACCGGGTCGACATGTACTTGCGCGCCAGCGGCCCCACCTCGGGGTTCTGCAGGTCCGCGATGGACGGCGCGGTGACGACCGCGGCGCCGGCGATGTCGTGCAGGTGCCGCACCATGGCGGTGTACTCGGTGGCCCCGGTGTACTTGCCGGCGTTGGTGTACAGCTCGTTGGGGAAGACGGCGCCGAACTCGCCCGCCTCCGCGTGGGTCAGCGCGGCCTCCAGGCAGGCCCGCACCACGGTCGCGTGGATGATCATCTCGGCGATCTTCTCGCGGACGTGCCCGACCCGCTGCAGGCCGTTCGCCTCGGCGATCAGCTGCGCGAACCCGACCAGCACGTCGGCGCCGTCCGCCATGGACGTGAGGCCGCCGAGCCGCTCCCACAGCCCGAGGGAGTGGGCGAAGACGGCCGCGCTCGCCACCTCGCCGTCGAGGAACACGCGCTCGCGGGGGACGAACACGTCGTCGAAGATGACGAAGCCCTCCGGGAAGTGCTCGCCGCCCGACATCGGGAACGACCGCGCGTCGGCGTGCCGGGGCGCGTACGTCGTGTTGATGATCTTCACTCCGGGGGCGTTGACGGGGATCACCGCCGCGAACGCGTAGTCCTCCTCGCCCGGCTTCATCGCCTTGGTCGGGATCGTCATCAGCTCGTGGCCGAACGACGCCGCGGTGATGTGCAGCTTGGCGCCGCGGATGACGACGCCGTCGGGCGAGCGGTCGACCACGCGGACGTAGGCGTCCGGGTCGTCCTGCCGGGCCGGCGGGAGCGAGCGGTCGCCCTTGGCGTCGGTGATGCACTGCGTGACGCGGATGTCGCGGGCCTGCGCGTCGTCCACGTAGGCGCGGATGCGTTCGACGTACTGCGGGCTGCTCCGCGCCAGCCGTCCCGCCGCCGTCGTCAGCGTCATCAGCGAGGTGTAGTTGACGTGCGCCATCATGCCCGCGCTGTGGACGAGCCCGACCTTCTCGCGGAGCTGGTCCACGGTGGCCGGGATGCCGCTGAGGGGGCTGACGCCGTCCACGGCCTTGAGCGCCAGCCAGTCGTAGCCGTCCGCGATGTTCCGCACGACGGTGCCGAGGATCGGGTGGCCGGGGAGGTCGGTGACCTTCTCTCCCTCGAAGTAGGTGCTGCGGCCGTCGTCGAGACTGGCCTTGTACTGGTCGCCGGTGAGCATGCTCGGGCCGTTCCTCTCGTTCTGCGCGCGGGTCAGGTGGCGGTCTGGGCGCGGCCCCGGTCGACGATCGCCTTGCGGCGCTCCTCGACGGACGCGGGGGTGAAGCCGCGGGCCAGCCAGTCGCGGGACGTCCGGCCCTCGATGCCGTAGCCGTCCGCGATCTCGGCCAGTTCGATGCGCCGGTAGGAGTCGAGCAGGGTCCGCACGGCGTCGCGGTCGTTGCCGGCGATCGTCCGGGCGACGCGGTGCGCCGCGGGGAGGAGGTCTCCGTGCGCGACTACCTCCGTGACGAGGCCGGCGCGGAGGGCCTCGGCGGCGGGGACGAAGTCGCCGGTCAGGCTCATGCGGCGGGCCGTCTGCCGGCCGACGAGCCGGGGCAGCAGCACCGACAGCCCCCAGCCCGGCAGCACGCCGACGCGGGCGTGGGTGTCGGCGAACCGGGCCCGTTCGGAGGCGATGAGGATGTCGCAGTTCAGCGCCAGCTCCAGCCCGCCGGTGACCGCGACGCCGTTGACGGCGCCGATCACCGGCTTCGACGGCACCGGCCACGGGTACGGGGACGGCTCCTCGTCGTCCTCCTGGCCGAGCCGGAGGTTCTCCCCCGAGCTGCCGAGCTCCTTGAGGTCCAGGCCAGCGCAGAAGGCGGGGTCGGACCCGGTGAGGACGATGGCGTGGACCTCGTCGTCGTCCTCAAGGGCCCGCATGGTGGCGCGCAACGCGGTGATGAGCGCTGCGCTGAGGGCGTTGCGCGCCTCGGGCCGGTTGAGGGTCACCGTGGCGACGCCGTCGGCGCGGTCGAGGAGGAGGATGTCGTTCATCAGCGCCCCTGCCACACCGGGGGACGCTTCTCCGCGAAGGCGGTGGCGCCCTCGCGCGCGTCGGCGGACCCCGCCACGGGCCGGGCGATCCTGTCCTGCTCGATCCAGGACTCCTCCTCGCCCCAGCCCGCCGACTCGACGATGATCCGCTTGCTGGCGGCGAGCGCGAGCGGGCCGTTCGCGGCGACCTCCCGGGCCAGCCCGAGGGCCGCGCCGAGCGCCTCGCCGTCGTCCACGAGCCGGTTGACCAGGCCCAGCTCGCTCATCCGCGCCGCGCTCATGTGGTCGCCGAGCAGCGCCAGCTCCATCGCCACGTGGTAGGGGACGCGGCGCGGCAGGCGCAGGAGCCCGCCCCCGGCCGCGACGAGGCTCCGCTTCACCTCGGGGATGCCGAACGTCGCGCCCCGGGCGGCGACGACGAGGTCGCAGGCCAGCACGATCTCGAAGCCGCCCGCGAGCGCGTAGCCCTCGACGGCGGCGATGAGCGGCTTGCGCGGCGGCCGCTGGACGAGCCCGGCGAAGCCGCGCCCCTCCACCACGGGGTGCTCGCCCCGGACGAACGCCTTGAGGTCCATCCCCGCGCAGAAGGTGCCGCCGGCGCCGGTGATGACGCCGGCCTGGAGCGCGGGATCGGAGTCGAGCCGGTCGGCGGCCCCGGCGACGGCGCGCGCGACGTTCTCGTTGACGGCGTTGCGGGCGCCGGGGCGGTCGATGGTGATGACGAGGACGCCGCCGTCGGCCTCCACGTGCACCTCGGCGGCGGGCTGTGCTTCGGTGGTCATGGTGCTCCCTGGTCGTGGACGGGTCAGGACGCGGCGTCGAGGACGGACGCGGCCAGCCGCTCGGCCGCGGCGGCGCGGCCGCCGAGCAGCGTGGCGTCGCCGACGGCGCGCTTGTAGTAGAGGTGCGCGGAGTGCTCCCAGGTGAAGCCGATGCCGCCGTGCACCTGGACGGTGTTCTTGACCACCGCCTGATAGTCGGCGGCCGTCCGCACGGTGGCCAGGTCGACGGCGATCCGCGGGTCGTCGAGGCCCGGGTCGTCCAGCGACCAGGCCGCGTGGTAGGCCGCCGACCGGGACTGCTCCACCGCAACGTGCATGTCAGCGCACCGGTGCTTGACGGCCTGGAAGGACCCGATCGGCCGCCCGAACTGGAGCCGGGTGGACGCGTACTCCACGCTCATCGCCAGCAGCCGTGCACTGGCGCCGACGGCCTCGGCCGCGAGGACGACCGCGCCGACGTCGCGGGCCGCCGCGACGGCGTCGAGCGCGGACGCCCCGGCGTCCCCGAGGGGGCGTGCGGGCGTCCCGTCGAGCCGCACCCGGCCGAGGCGGCGCGTCTGGTCGAGCGTGGTCAGCGGCTCCACGGACAGCCCTTGCGCTCCCGCGTCGACGAGGAACAGCGCCGGGTCGCCGTCTGCCTCGGCCACGACCACGAAGAGGTCGGCGGCGACGGCGTCGAGGACGTGCGAGACGGTGCCGCTGAGTACGGGGGCGTCCGGTCCGCCGGTGGCGGTGATGCCGGTCCGGGCGGGTGCCCAGGCGCCCCGCGCGTCGGTGGCCACCAGGCTCGCGACGGTCTCGCCGGAGACGATCCCGGAGACGAGGCCGGGCGCCTCCGGAGCGCCCGAGCGCGCCAGCGCGGTCGCGGCGAGCGCGACGCAGCCGAGCAGCGGCACCCCGGCGAGGACGCGTCCCAGCTCCTCGGCGACGATGGCGAGCGCGACCGTCCCGCCGCCGTCACCGCCCGCCTCGACGGGCAGGGCGAGCCCCAGCACGCCGAGGTCGCGGCCCAGGACCCGCCACGCCTCGCGGTCGAACCCCGACGACGTCCACAACTGCGCGCGGACGGCGTCATCGGTCCAGGTGCGCTCCGCCATGGACCGGGTCAGGTCCCGCAGCGCCCGCTGCTCCTCGGTGAACGCGAACTCCATCACAGCTCCCTCCCGCCCGGCGCGGTGCCCGCCGCCTCAGCCACGGGGCACCTCCCGCCACGGCTTGCCGGTGTCGGCGCGCAGGTCGCCGGGGAGGCCCAGCAGCCGCTCGCCGATGACGTTGCGCAGCACCTCGGACGTGCCGCCCTCGATGGTGTTGGCGCGCGAGCGCAGGAACTTGCGAGCGAGGTCCTCCCCGTCCGCCCCGTCCCGCTGCTCGCCGGAGGGGGCCGCGTCATAGCCGCTGTAGAGCGCCGCCTCGGGCCCGAGCATGTCCATGCAGAACTCGTAGACGTCCTGGTTCAGCTCGGCTCCGGTGAGCTTCCCGATCGACCCCTCCGCGCCGGCGGGCCGGTCCCCCTGCTCCACCCGCTGCCGGTCGCCGGTCAGCCGCGCGGCGTCCGCGCGGGCGAACAGCTCCAGCAGCCGGGCGCGCAGGACGGGGGTCCGCAGGTCCGCCCGCTCCCGCCACAGCCGCAGCGCCGAGCCGATCGAGCCGGTACCGCGGATGCTGGAGCCGCCGCCGATCGCGTTGCGCTCGTTCATCAGCGTCGTCATGGCGACGCGCCAGCCGTCGCCGACGTCGCCGAGCCGGTGGGAGTCGGGGATGCGGGCGTCGCGCAGGTGGACCTCGTTGAACTCGGCCTCGCCGGTCATCTGCCGCAGCGGCCGGACCTCGACGCCCGGGTCCTCCATGTCCAGGACGAAGTACGTCAGCCCCCGGTGCTTGGGCCGGCCGGGGTCCGTCCGGGCGAGCAGCAGCGCCCACTTGGCCTTGTGGGCGTTGCTGGTCCACACCTTCTGCCCGTTGACGACCCATTCGCCGCCGTCCCGGACGGCCCGGGTCGCGAGCCCCGCGAGGTCCGAGCCCGCGCCGGGCTCGGAGAACAGCTGGCACCAGATCTCGTCGCAGACGTAGAGCGGGCGGAGGAGGCGCTCCTTCAGCTCCCAGCTCGCGTGGGCCATCACGGTCGGGCCCGCCATGCCGTAGCCCATGGGGTTGAGGTCGAACGGCACCGGTCCGCCGGCGCTCTGCAGGACGGCGTCCACCGCCGCCTGGAGGCCCGGCTCCACGCCGAGCCCTCCGAGCCCCTCGGGGAACTGGACCCACGCGAGGCCCGCGTCGAAGCAGGCTTCGAGGAACTCCCGCCGCGGGGTGGACCCGGGCGGGGTGCGGTCGAGCACGGCCCGCGCGGCGTCGAGGACGCGCCGGCGTTCGGGCGAGTCCTCGTCGGCCCGCGCGTCGCCGGGGGCGGTGGTGGTCATTCCGGCCTCCTCGGGCGGTCAGCGGTCATGGAACAGGGGCGGGCGGCGGGCCAGGAAGGCGGCGGCCGCCTCGCCGTGGTCCGCGGTGAAGGAGGTCAGGATCTGGGTCCGGTTCTCCAGGTCGATGCCGGCCTGGAGGCTGCCGATCTCCAGCTGGCTCCACATGACCTCCTTGGTCATGCGGACCCCCATCGGGCTGTTGGCGCGGATGGCGCGGGCGGTCTCCAGCGCCGAACCGAGCAGGTCCCCGTCCGGGACGACCCGGGTCACCAGCCCGATGCGGTCGGCCTCCGGGGCGTCGATGATGCGGCCGGTGAGCATCAGCTCGAACGCGCGGGACGCCCCGATCAGCCGCGGCAGCATCCAGCTCACGCCGATGTCGCATCCCGACAGGCCGATCCGCACGAACGCGACGTTGAAGCGGGCCGACTCCCCGGCGATCCGGACGTCCGAGGCGAGCGCGAGCGCCAGCCCGCCGCCCGCCGCCGGCCCGTTGACGGCCGCGATCACGGGCTGCGGCATCGCCCGCAGCTTCGGCACCAGGGCCGCGATGTGCCGCTGGAGCCGAAGCCGCTGCTGGGGCGAGTCCGGCCGCTCGCGGGTGTTCTGGGTCGCGAGGTCGTAGGCGGTGAGGTCGAGGCCCGCGCAGAACCCGCGGCCCGCCCCGGTGAGGACGAGGACCCTGGTCGCGGGGTCGGCGGCGACCTCGTCGAGCGTGCGGTGGAGATCGTCCAGCAGTTCCGCCGAGAGCGCGTTGAGCCGCTCGGGACGGGACAGGGTGAGCAGGGCGATGCCCGGCTCGGGAGTGCTCAGCTCCAGCGTGGTCATGGCTGCTCCTGGATGCCGGGAGGGATGGGGAGGGTTCCGCACGGTGTCAGCCGCCGCGCTGCCGCTCGTTGAACGGGACGTCCTTCTCGGGGTCGGGGTCCTTGGGCAGCCCCAGGACCCGCTCGGCGATGATGTTGCGCTGGATCTCCGACGTCCCGCCCGCGATGCTCGTCTGCTTCATCGCGAGGAACTCGTAGGACGCGGCGGAGTTCGGCGTCCCCCGCTCCCACGCCAGCGCGGACAGCGGCTCGACCTCGGCCGCCAGCGTGCCCGCGGTCTCCTCGATGTGGGCGTGGACGAGCTTGCGGATCGACCCCTCGGCGCCGACCGCGTCCCGGCCGGACTCGGCGTACGACCGGATGGTGGTCATCTGCAGGACGCGCTCCTCGACCGCGAGGCGGAGCAGCTCGTCGCGCAGCACCGGGTCGGCGAGGGTCCCGTTGTCCCGGGCCCGGCGGAGCAGGACGTCGGCGCGCCCCTCCCCCACGGCGGGTGGCCCGGTCAGCCCGTTGCGCTCCTGCATCAGTGTGGTGATCGCGACGGCCCAGCCCCCGTTGACCTCGCCGAGGAGGGCGTCGGCGGGCAGCCGCACGTCGGTGAGGAAGACCTCGTTGAACTCGGCGTCGCCGGTCATCTGCTTCAGCGGCCGGGCGTCGACCCCGGGCGTGCGCATGTCGACGAGGAAGTAGCTGATGCCGCGGTGCTTCGGCAGCGCGGGATCGGTGCGGGCCATCAGCAGTCCGTAGTCGGAGACGTGGGCGAACGAGCTCCACACCTTCTGGCCGTTCACCAGCCAGCCGCCGTCGTCCCGCCGCTCGGCCCGGGTCGCTAGGCCGGCGAGGTCGGAGCCCGCGCCGGGTTCGCTGAACAGCTGGCACCAGCGGTGCTCGCCGCGCGCCAGCGGGCCGAGGAAGCGCTCCTTCTGCGCCCGCGTCCCGTGGACGATGATCGTCGGCCCGGCGAGCGCCAGCCCGACGAAGTCGTCCATGCCGCGCCCGGCCCGGTACCGCAGGACCGCCGCGGCGACGGCGCCCGCCGCCCGCGCCGACAGCCCGAGCCCGCCCCACTCGCGGGGCCACGCGGGCGTGGACAGCCCCGCCGTGCCCAGCGCGGAGAACCACGCGGGCCCGCGCGCCGGGTCGGCGAGGAACGCCTCGACGGCGGGCCAGTCGGCGTCCAGCGCGGCCTTCAGGACGTCGGCGGGCAGGTGCTCGCGCAGCCAGGCGTCCGCGGCCTCGAAGGCTTGGGCCTCGGTGGCGTCCTCCGGCAGTTCGATCATCGGGCCGCTCCTTCCAGCTCCGGCGGCGGGTCGGTGAGGAGGTGGGGCAGCAGGGCGGCGCGGGCCTCGGCAGCCCCGCCGAGCAGGGTCGCGTCGAGGCGGGCCCGCCGCAGGAACAGGTGCGCGTCGTGCTCCCAGGTGAAGCCGATGCCGCCGTGCAGCTGGATCGTGTCCTTGGCGGTCTGCAGGAAGGCGCCGGAGCAGTAGGACCGGGCGACGAGGGCGCCGAACTCCTGCTCGGCCGAGCCCGGCTCCCGCCACGCCGCCCAGAACGCGGCGGACCGCGCCATCTCGTGCCGCACCGCCATGTCGGCGAGCCGGTGCTTCACGCCCTGGAAGGCGCCGACCGGGCGGCCGAACTGCCGGCGCGTCGCCGCGTACTCGGCGGTGCGGCGGACCAGCTCGCCGGCGGCGCCCGCCTGCTCGGCCGCGAGCAGGATCGCGGCCGTCCGCCGCATCCGCGCGGCGACCGCCCATCCGCCGCCCGGTTCGCCGACCGGCCGCGCCGGGGTCCCGCGCAGTTCGAGGGACGCCGCCGGACGGGTGCCGTCGAGCACCTGGCGCGGTGTCCGGACGAGACCCGCGGCCCCGGCCTCGACCGCGTACCACCCGAGGCCCGCGTCGGACCGCGCGAGCACGAGCACCACATCGGCGCCGGCGCCGTCGAGGACGAGTTCCTTGTCGCCGTCCAGCACGGGCCCGCCGCCGCCGTCGCGCGCGGAGGTCCGCACCGACTCCGGCGACCAGCGCCCGTCCGCCTCGACGACGGCGACGGCGGCGGTCAGCTCGCCCTCGGCCAGGCGCGGGAGCAGTTCGGCGGCGACGGGGTCGTCCGGCAGGGCCGCGAGCACGTTCGCCGCGAGCACCACCGTGGGCAGGAAGGGGCCGCCGAACAGCACGGCGCCCATCTCCTCCATGACGATCGCGAGGTCCACGAGCGAGCCGCCGCTGCCGCCCGCGTCCTCGGGGAGCGCCAGCCCCTGCAGCCCGAGCTGGGCGGCGAGGGTCTCCCACGTGTCGGGATCGTGCCGTTCGCCCGCCTCGGCCAGTTCCCGCGCCCGCGCGAGCGGCGCCTTGTCCGCCAGCACCCTCCGCACCGCGGCGCGCAGGTCGCCCTGCTCCGGCGTCCAGGAGAACTCCATGCGACTACCTCCCTGTGCCGGCCCGCTCAGCGGGGGCTCATCCTGATGGCGCCGTCCAGCCGGATCGTCTCGCCGTTGAGCATCGGGTTCTCGATGATGTGCTCGACCATCGCGGCGTACTCGGCGGGGGCGCCGAGCCGCGACGGGTGCGGCACCTGCCGGCCCAGGGACGCGCGCACCTCCTCGCTGAGCGCGCCCAGCATCGGGGTCTCGAAGATGCCGGGCGCGATCGTCATCATCCGGATCTGCAGGGACGCGAGGTCCCGCGCGATCGGCAGCGTCATCCCGACGACGCCGCCCTTGGACGCCGAGTAGGCCGCCTGCCCGATCTGCCCTTCGTAGGCGGCCACCGACGCGGTCGCGACCGCGACGCCCCGCTCCCCGTCGACGGGGTCCCGCTCGGCCATGCGCGCGGCGGCGAGCCGGATCAGGTTGAAGGTGCCGACGAGGTTCACCCCCACGGTCCAGGAGAAGTCGTCGAGGGGCATCGGCCCGTCGCGGCCGACCGTGCGGCCCGCCCGTCCCGAGCCGGCGCAGCTCACCGCGACGCGCAGCGGGCCGAGGCGGGACGCCGCGTCCACGGCGGCCGCCACGTCGTCCTCCGAGCGGACGTCGCCGGCGGCGAAGACGGCCCGTCCGCCCAGCTCCGCGGCCGCCTTCTCGCCCGCCGAGGCCGGCAGGTCGAGCAGGACGACGCAGGCGCCCCGCTCCAGCAGGCGGCGCGCGGTCGCCAGCCCGAGCCCGGACGCTCCGCCCGACACAAGGGCCGCCGTGCCTTCGATCCTCATCTGGTCACTCCTGTACGTCCGTCCCGCATGGCGCGGGTGGTCGGGGGGCAGCGGGGGTCAGCGGCGGGTCAGCGGCCGCGGAAGACGGGGGGCCGCTTCTCGAAGAAGGCGCGGCCCGCCTCCGCGGCGTCCTCCATCGCGAGGTTCACCGCCTGCGCGTGGGCCTCGGCTTCGAGCGCGCCTTCGAGGCTGCTCTCGAAGGCGTCGTTGAGCAGCCGCTTGGACTGGGCGAGCGCCATCGGCGGCCCCTCGGCGAGCTGCGCGGCGAGGCCGGCCACCGCGGCGTCGAGCCCGCCGGGCGGGACGACCTGCCGGACGATCCCGAGCCCGTGCAGGGCGGCGGCGTCGATCATGCCGCCGAGCAGCACCATCTCCTTGGCGCGGTGCAGCCCGACGAGGCGGGGCAGCAGCCAGGAGCCGCCGAAGTCCACCGACAGGCCGCGCTTGACGAAGATCTGGGCGAAGCGGGCCCGGTCGCTGGCGATGACGAAGTCCCCGGCGAGGGCGAGGTTCATGCCCGCTCCGACGGCGTACCCGTCGACCCGGCAGATGACCGGGATCCGCAGCCGGTGGACGGCGAGGCACGCCTCGTTGACCTCGTGCATGCCGGTGAGCGCGTGCCGTTCCGAGGGCGCGGACAGGTCGGCTCCGGCGCAGAAGTCGTCGCCCTCGCCGGTGATGACGAGCACCCGGGCCTCGCTGGCGGCGACACCGGCGACGGCGTCCCGGAGCGCGGCCCAGCCCGCCTGGCCGATCGCGTTCTTGCGCCGGGGGTTGGAGATCGTGAGCGTCGCCACGCGGCCCTGATGCGACACCGCGAACGGCGGGGCCGCGGGGGCGGCCTCGTCAATGCTGGTCATGGGTCCAATCTCGCACGGTTCGAATGTGATGTCATTGTCATGTTGAGGCGGAAGAAGGGGTCCACCGGCGCAGCTCGCGCTTGAGGATCTTGCCGCTGGCGTTGACGGGCATCGCGTCGAGCACGACGAACTCCCGGGGCACCTTGTGGCTCGCCAGCCGGGCCCTGCAGTGCGCCAGCAGCTCCTCCGCCGCCGGCCGGTGCCCGGTCGCGGCGGTGACGAACGCGCGCACGACCTCGCCCCGCGGCACGTCGCGCAGGTCGGCGTCCACGATCCGCAGAGCGACCCCGATGGACGGGCGGCCGCACGAGTGGAGCAGCTCCGGACGTTCGGCGAGGGCCCACCGGTGGTCCTCCGGCGTCAGCGTCGTCTGCAGTCCGGCCTCGGTGGCCGCGCCGAGCTTCCTGCACGCGAGCACGATCTCCATGTAGCGGTGCGAGTCGAGCGCGAAGACCGCGAGCCGGTCGCCGCGCCGGACGCCCTCGGCGCGCAGGGCGGAGGCGAGCCGGTTGACCCGCGCGTTCGTCAGCGCGAACGAGTGCGCGGAGCCGTCGGGGAACCGGAAGCAGGCCCGGTCGGGATGCCGCCGGGCGCTCAGCGGGAGGAACTCGCCGACCGCGATGCCGAGCCCGGTGACACCGGTCCCCGTGCTGCCGAGCCGTCCCGCCATCGTCCCGTCCTCCGGATTGAGACTGATGTCAATATCGACCTGTCTACCGGCACCGCCCGGCCATGTCAACGGTCGGCCGGGAATCCCCTGACAGGCCGTGTAGCTCCGCGTTGCCGGGCTTGGAAGCATTGACACTGCTCTGGCGATGGTTTAGACACTGGATGACTCCGACGTCATGTACGGCACGAGGTTCGAACCTCCCGGCAATCGCAGGAGCGGCCATGCACCCCAGGATCCGCGTCGGTGACTACCTCCGCCTCAGCGCGCGACGCCATCCGGACGTCCCGTGCTTCGTGTTCGGTGACGGCACTGAGCAGACCTTCGCCGAGACCAACACGCGCGTGAACCGGCTCGCGGACGCCATGGCCCGGCGGGGCGTCGCCAAGGGCGACAAGGTCGCGATCGTCGCCACCGACTGCGGCGGGTACGCCGAACTGCTGCTGGCCTGCATGAAGCTGGGCGCCGTCTACGTCCCCCTCAACAACCGCCTCGCGGACTCCGAGCTGCTGACCCTCCTGCGCTGGGCCAAGCCGTCGATGCTCTTCGTCACGAGCCGCTACCTCGACTCCGGGCGCGCCCTGCTGCCGCAGGTCGAGAGCCTGCGGCAGCTGATCGACTTCGACCAGGCGGAGGGCCCGGAGGGCTACGAGGCGCTGCTCGCGACGGGCGCCGACGTGGAGCCGGACGTGGACGTGCGGGACGAGGACGTCATCGGCCTGGCGTTCACCTCGGGCACGACGGGGCTGCCCAAGGGCGTCCTCCAGTCGCAGCGGATGCTGAAGTCGCTCATCGTCAACATGTCGATCGACTACGAGATCGTGCCGGGCGAGTTCCGCTACACCGCGTCGCCGACCTTCCACATCGCCGGGCAGGGCATGATCCTCATGCACGTGTGGCGCGGCTTCCCGACGCTGATCCTGCCCCAGTTCGACCCGGCCGAGGTGCTGCGCTGGATGCGGTCCGGCCGGCTCACCGGCGTGTTCCTCGTCCCGACGATGATCAGTTCGGTGCTGGAGCGGCCCGAGGCGGCGGCGGGCGACTACCCCGGCCTGCGGTCCATCATCTACGGCGGCGCCCCGATCTCGCCGACCCTGCTGCGCCAGGCCATCGAGACGTTCGGCTGCGACCTCATCAACGCGTTCGGGGCGGCGACGGAGGGGGGCCTGCAGACCGTCCTCGGCTCCGCGGACCACCGGCGCGCGATGGCCGGCGACACGCACCTGCTCGGCTCGATCGGCAAGCCCGCCTTCGGGGTGGAGCTGCGCATCGTCGGCGCGGACGGCGCGGACGTGCCGCGCGGCGAGATCGGCGAGATCATCACCCGCTCGGACGCAGTGATGAACGGCTACCTGGAGATGCCGGACGAGACCGCCCGCGCGATCCGCGACGGCTGGTTCTGGGGCGGCGACCTGGCCCGGATGGACGACGAGGGGTACCTCTACCTCGCCGGGCGCAGCAAGGACATGATCATCCGGGGCGGCGAGAACATCTACCCCGTCGAGATCGAGACGGTGATCTCCGGGCATCCCGGCGTCGCGCAGGTCGCGGTCGTCGGCCGTCCGGACGAGCACTGGGGCGAGGTCGTGGTCGCCTACCTCACCGCCGAGCGGGAGATCGACCTGGAGGCGCTGCGCCGCCGCTGCCGCGACCGGCTGGCCGCCTACAAGGTCCCGGTGGAGTTCGTCGTGGTCGCGGAGATGCCGCTCAACGCCAGCGGCAAGATCCTCAAGCGGACGCTCCGGGAGGCGCCGCCCGCCGCCATCGACCGTCCGGCCGCGCGGGCCGCCGCCCGCTGACCGGGCGGCCCGCCGGGCCTGCTCCGGCCCCCGTGT
The DNA here is from genome assembly GCF_040677125.1 of Actinomadura sp. NPDC049382. Lineage (NCBI taxonomy): Bacteria > Bacillati > Actinomycetota > Actinomycetes > Streptosporangiales > Thermomonosporaceae > Actinomadura > Actinomadura sp. NPDC049382. Next base: position 27,486 of record NZ_JBFARO010000016.1, on the reverse strand, counting down.
GCTAGCTCGGCTTGGTGCTCTGCCAGTCGTAGATGCCGGCGCCGCGCAGCCACACCGTGGTCAGCGCGTGCAGCAGCTTCTCCTCGTCGAACTCCTTGCCGAGGTTCAGCCAGACGTGGCAGATCTGGTCGACCATCGAGCCGATCAGCTCCGCGGTGAGCTCGGGGTCGAGGGAGGTGTCGGCGAGGCCCTCGTTCTGGTGGTGCTCGATGATCCGCGCCATCCGGTCGACGTGCGCCTCGCGGACCTGGAGCCGGATCCGCTTCATCTCGGGGGTGAACGTGCCCACCTGCTCGATGAGCGCGACGATCTTGGCGTTGCGCCGGTAGGAGTCGACGAACCGCTTCATCGCGGCGTAGGTGCGCTCGTAGGACGCGGGCGACTGCGGGCGGCTCGACCCCAGCTCGATGATCATGTCGCCGGCGACCCGGGTGGCGACGGCCTGGAAGACCGCGTCCTTGGAGTCGAAGTAGGTGTAGAAGGTGCCCTGGGCGACCTTCGCCTCGGCGGCGATGTCGGCGACGCGGGCGTCGAGGAACCCCTTCTCCTCGAAGACCCGGCGGGCCGCGTCGAGGAGCGCGGCGCGGCGCGCGTGGCCGCGTCCCGTCAGCGGGCCGGTCTGGCGCCGCTCCTGCTGCTCCGGACTCGTGGCGACGCCGAGCCTGCCACCGCGCGTCTTGGCCATGCCCATCACTCCCGATCACTGGTCTGCCGCCCCGTGCGCGCCCCACATGAGCATCCCACCTTCGCGGCCGGGCCATCAAAGGTTCGGAGGCGCGGCGCTCGGCGTGGGCGCCGAAGGACGGTATCTCACCCTCGTAAGGTTCGCATCTTACTTGACAGTGACGTCATGAACAAAATGACTCCGCGGCACCGGCGCGCAGTGCCGGTGCCGCGGAGCGGGGGCCGAGCGGCCCCGTCAGCTGACTGCCTCCGGCTCCAGGTCGATGTAGCCCCGGCCGTCGATCGGCTTGAGCGAGCCGTCCTTCTGCACCTCGAAGAAGATGCCCTGGTCGCTGCACGCGCCGGGGCGTCCCGGCCACTGCTTCCCGTCGCAGGTGACCTTGGGGCCGAGGTAGGTCTGGAAGTCCTTGACCTGCTGCATCGCCGCGGAGACCGACTTGTTGGTGATCTCACCCTTGACGCCCTGCACCACCTTGGCCAAGTTGATGAGCCCGGCGAAGGAGTACAGCGACCGCGCCGACTGCTCCTTCTCGTAGTCGACCGCCTCCATCGCCTCCTCGAACTCGTCCAGCTGCTTCTGGACCTCGGCCGGCGCGTGCTCGCGGGAGGCCGGGACCCACAGCCGCGGCTGGACGATCGCGCCCGCCGCCTCCTCGCCCAGCTCGTCGATGAACTGCGAGCACGACCCGGCGAAGACCGTGCCGCCGTAGCCGGACTGGCGGAGCGCCCGGATCAGCCCGGTGCAGCCGTCCTCCGGCAGCGCGATGACGCCGGCGACGTCGGGCTTGGACGACATCTCGGTGGCCGCCACCACCTGGAAGTTGATGTTGTCGACCTTGACGTAGACGCCGTCCACGGCGATGCCGAGCTTCTGCCCCATCGGCTTGACCAGGTCGTCGACGTACCCGTGCGAGGACGGCGCGTCGGTCACGGCGAGCGACGCCTTCTTCTTGCCGAGCCGGCTGAGGATCTTCACCATCCCGAGCGCGCTCGTCTCCAGCGGGCCGGAGAAGTAGAAGGCCGCCGGGTACTGCGCGCCCTCGGCCACCGCCTGCCCGGCGAGCGTGCCGACGATCGGGATGCCGGCGGACTTCAGGATCGGCGTCATCGCGCCCATGCTCGTGCCGTCGTAGGCGTCGAAGACCACCGGGACGTCGGCGGCGACGAAGTCGTTCGCGCACTTCACGCCGGTCTCCGGGGTGCCGTCGCCGGAGCAGATGTCCAGTTTGACGGGGCGGCCGCCGATGCCGCCGAGCTTGTTGTTGATGTACCACTCGGCGGCCTTGGCGCCGTAGGTGTTCTGCGGGTAGGCCACCGGGCCGGTGTCGAGGGACTGGACGCCGAGGACGACCGGCTCCCCCGTCAGGCCGCCGTCGGAGCTCGAGGCCTTCGTGTCCCCGCCGCAGGCGGCCAGGGCGAGGGCCGTGGTCACCGCCACCGCGGCCGCGATCGTCTTCTTCATTCCCACTACCAGCCTCTCGCCGGCGGCGGCCCGCGGCCGCCTCGCTCCACTGTGTTCCACATCATATGAATGTTGACGTCAATGTCAATCGTTCATATGGCCATTTGCTCGGGAATTTCGGCTGCTCAGCGGCGGTACCGGGACACCCCGCCGGCCCGCCGGATCGGTCAGGAGGTATCAGGAGGTGAGCCGCTCCACCAGGTCGCTCTTGCGGACCTTGCCCGTCGGGTTGCGGGGAAGCTCGGGCAGGACGTGGTACTCCACCGGCACCTTGTAGCCCGCCAGCCTCGCGCGGCACATCGCGTCCAGCGCCTCGACTGAGGGCGGCTCCCGCCGGTACTCCACGAACGCCACCACGACCTCGCCCCACGTCTCGTCCGGGCGGCCGACCACGGCCGCGTCCGCGACCTCGGGGACGTCGGTGAGCACCAGCTCGATCTCCGAGACGTAGATGTTCTCGCCGCCCCGGACGATCATGTCGCGGCTGCGGCCGCCCAGGTAGAGGTAGCCGTCCTCGTCCACCCACCCCCGGTCGCCGCCCCAGAACCACCCGTCGTGCAGCGCCTCCCTGGTCTGCTCGGGCAGGCCGAGGTACCCGGCCATCACGCACTCGGTCCGCGCCGCGATGTTGCCGACCACGCCGGGCGGCACCTCGGCGCCGTCGTCGTCCAGGATGCGCATGTCGACGTACAGCACCGGCTGGCCGACCGAGGACAGCAGGTGCTCCTCCCCCGCCAGCGCGCGCCGGTGGTCGCCGGGGCGCAGCAGGGTCTGGACGCCGGACTCCGTGCCGGCGCCGAACAGGTTCCAGAAGTCGCACGCGGGATACCGCTCCAGCGCCCGCCTCAGCAGGCTCGGCGGCATCGGCGCCGAACCGTAGAGCATGGTGTCGAGCCGCTCCCGCCCGGTCGGGCCGGCGTCGGCGTCGAGCACCGCCTGGATCATCGTCGGGACGAGGAAGCAGCCGGTCAGCAGCCCGTCCCCGATCGCCCGCGCCGTCACCACCGGGTCGAACTGCGGCTCGATGAGGGACGTGCAGCCGACCGCCACCTGCTCGAAGACGAGCGCCCAGCCGGCGATGTGGAACAGCGGGGAGGCCGTGTACCGCACGTCGCGCGGCCTGGCGAAGACCTCCCAGCCGAGGCTCAGCATCCGCTTGAGCATGCCGTGGGTCTGCATGACCCCCTTCGGCAGGCCCGTGGTGCCGCTGGTGAACATGATCCCGAGAAGGTCGTCGTCGGCGAGCCGCACGTCGGGCTCGATCTCGCGCCCGGCGGCGACCAGCGACTCGACGTCGTCGTCCAGGCAGCCGTCCAGCGACAGCAGCGCGCACTCGCGGGGCAGCCCGGGGGCGACCTTCCGCGCCGTCTCCAGGTAGCGCCCGCCCACGAAGAACAGCTCGGGCTCCGCCTGGCCCAGGATGTTCTCGATCTCGAACTGCGCCAGGCGGAAGTTCACCGGGACGTACGTCGCGCCGAGCTTGAAGCACGCCAGCAGGACCTCGGCGTAGGCGAACGAGTCGGTGTCCAGCAGCGCGATCCGGGTGCCCTTCCGGACGCCGCGCGCGGCCAGCGCGTCGCAGATGCGGTTGACGCGGGCGTTGACCTCCGCGAACGTGCGCTGGTCCCCGCCGGTGGAGAGCCAGCACGGGACGTCACGGAAGCGCCGCGCGGACTCGGTGATGATCCTGCCGATGGGCCATGAGACATCCAGGTCCACTTCTACTCCTTACGCGGGTCCGCCGGAACGGGCGCCAGCAGCCGGTCGATCGCCCGGCGCAGCAGCCGGCCGAACGGCGCACCCTGGTCGATCATCACGTGGTGGTAGGCGTTCGGGACGTCGTACTGGTGGACGGGGCGGCCGAGCAGCGCGGCCAGCACCGCGGCGGCGTCCGGCGGGACGAGCCGGCTCAGCTCGCCGCGCACCACCGCCGTCGGGCACCGGACGTCCGCGAGCGGCGCGGTCAGCCGGCCGGTGTCCAGCGCGCCGAAGATCGCCGGGTCGGCCTTCCACGTCCAGCCGCCGGTGACCGGCCGCACCGACCGCTCGGCGACGTAGGTCAGGACGCGGACGTCGGGCACCGGCTGGGGCGGCATCAGCCGGTACCGGCCGAGGGCCTCCTCGACCGTCGCGAACACCGGGGCGCCGCGCCCCGCGGACGGCCGGGGCGGGGACTCGCGGGGCTCGGCGACGACGCAGTCCACGAGGACCATCGCCCGGACGGCGTCCGGGCGGGCCGCCGCCGCGCCGCTCGTGACGAGCCCGCCGATGCTGTGGCCCACGAGGACCGCCGCGCCGCCGCACACCTCGTCGACGACGCCGAGGACCTCGCGCGACCAGGTGCCGAGGTCGTAGGCGCTCCGCCGGCCGCTGTTCCCGTGGCCGGAGAGGTCCACGGCGACCACGTCGTACCCGTCGGCGAGCCAGCGGACGGTGTGGTGCCACCACGCGGTGTGCGCGGAGGTCCCGTGCACCAGCACCACGGACGGGGCGCCGGGCCGCGGCCACCGCTCCCAGGCGATCGCCGCGCCGCCGACGGCGACCGCGCCGCGCTGCTCGGGGCCGAGCCCCGCCGGGTCCGTCATCGCGCCGCCCTCATGACGGCAGCACGGCGTCCGCACCGTGCTCCCCTACGTGCTCGCCGGCGTACTCGTCGGCGCCGAAGTACGCCGCCTCGACGTCGGCGCGCCGGTCCAGCAGCGACCTCGCGGAGCCCTCCAGCACGACCCGGCTGTGGTTGAGGATGATGCCGCGGTCCGCGACGGACAGGGCCAGCTCGATGTGCTGCTCGACGAGCACCAGCCCGATCCCCTCCTCCGCGGCCAGGTCCCGGATCGACGGCAGCATCTCCTGGACGATCTTCGGCGCCAGGCCGAGGCTCATCTCGTCGATCATGAGCACCTTCGGCCGGGCGAGGATCGCCTTGGCGATGGTGAGCATCTGCTGCTCGCCGCCGGACAGCAGCCCGGCGCGGCGCCCCTGCAGCCCGCGGAGCGCGGGGAACCGGTCCAGCACCTGCTCCTCGCGCTCGCGGTCCTGCCGCCGGTGCGCCAGCCGGAAGTGCTCGCGGACGCTGAGCCCGAAGAACACGCCCCGGTCGTCGGGCACGAGCACGACGCCGCGCCTGGCCAGCCGGTGGGTCCGCTTGGGCTCGACCTTCTCGCCGAGCGCGCGCACCTCGCCCGACATCGGCGGGACGAGCCCGACGATCGACAGCAGCGCGGTGGTCTTGCCCGCGCCGTTCGGGCCGAGCAGGGCCACCACCTCGCCGGGCGCCACGTCGAAGGTGAGGTCGCGGACCGCCTGGACGCCGCCGTACCCGGCGGTGAGGTTCCGGACGCTGAGCACGGGATCAGGCATCTGCTTCCTCCATCGGGGAACCGAGGTAGGCGGTCGCGACCGCCGCGTCCACCCGGGCCTCCGCCGGCGTGCCGGTGAAGATCACCTTGCCGAACTCCATGACGTAGACGACGTCGCACACGTTCAGCACGAGCGACATGTCGTGGTCGATGAGCAGCACGCCGGGGCCGGACGCCGCGATCTCGCGGACCCGGCGGCCGAACGCGACGCTCTCGTTGCTGTCCAGGCCGGCGGCCGGCTCGTCCAGCAGGAGCAGGTCGCACCGCCCGGCGAGGGCGCGGGCGACGCCCACCAGCTTCTGCTGGCCGAGGGTCAGGTCGCGGGCGAGCACGGAGCGGACGCCGTCGAGCCCGACGGTCTCCAGCGCGCGGTCGACCGAGCGGCCGACGCTCGTCCGGCCGAAGACGTCGCGCAGCAGCGTGCGGAAGCCGACCGTCCGCGCCGAGACGAGGAGGTTCTCCTCGACGGTGAGGTTGCCGAACAGCTCGGCCGACTGCCAGGTGCGGGCGAGGCCCGCGGCCTTGCGGCGGTGCGGCGGCATCCCGGCGAGGCTCCGCCCGTCCAGGGTGATCTCGCCCTCGGCGGGGGTGAAGCCGGTGACGGCGTCGACGAAGGTGGTCTTGCCGGCGCCGTTCGGCCCGATGAGGCCGACGACGGAGCCGGGCGGGACCCGCAGGTCGATGCCGTCGTTGGCGACGACGCCGCCGTAGCGGACGGTCAGGGCGCGGGTCCGCAGCCCCTTTGCGCGATCAGGCATGACGGCCGACCTCCTCCCGGACACCGCCGGGCGGCGGGCCCTCGACCACGGGCGTCCCGGGCGCGCTCGGCGCCGGGCGGCCCGCCAGCTTCCGGCGGACCCACGCGATCTGCTCCTCGGTCTTTCCGGCGATGCCCGCCGGGTTGAGGATCGCGGTGAGGATCAGCGCGATCCCGCTGATGAGCGCGTAGTAGTCGCCCATGTCGAACCACCGGTGCATGGCGGTGTAGACGAGCCCCAGCGGGCCGATCATGCCGGCGACGATCGCGCCGCCGAACGAGGTGATGCCGCCGAGGTAGGCCATCGCGAGGATCTGCAGCCCCACGAACACCGAGAACGACTCGGCGGAGAGCTGGCCCTGGCTGTAGCCGAGCAGGCAGCCGGCGACGCCCGCGATGAACGCCGACAGGCCGAAGCCCATCAGCTTCGTGCGCCGCACGTCGATCCCGGCCGAGGCGGCGGCGCGCTCGTTGGCCCGAACGGCCAGGAACGCCCGCCCGGTGTCGCCCCGGGCGATCCGGACGAACAGCAGGATCACCAGCGCGACGATCACCAGCACCAGCAGCGAGAACTCGACCCGCGCGAGGTCGCGTCCCTCCCGCACGGCGAAGCTCACGCCGAACAGCTCCGGGTCGGCGATCGGGTTCCCGGTCGGGGGCGTCAGGCTGTAGTTGCCGAACACGAACCGCTCGATGGCGAGCGCCGCCGCGATCGTCACGATGGCGAGCTGGACGCCGCGGATCCGGAACGCCGGCAGCGACACGGCCATGCCGAGGCACGCGGCGGCCAGCGCGCACAGCACGATGGCCAGCGGGAACGGCATGTTCCAGGCGTCGGTCAGCTTGGCCAGGGCGAAGCCCGCGGCGCCGGCGAACGCCGACTGCGCGAGCGAGATCTGCCCGAGGTAGCCGGTGATCAGCACGTAGGACAGCGCGAGCAGCGTGATGATCAGCGAGCTGGTGAGGGCGAAGCGGTAGGTGTCGTCGAAGGCGAACAGCAGGCCCGCGGCGGCGCCCAGCAGGAGCAGCGCGGGGACGGGGCGGACGCGCGGCACCGCCACGTCCGGCAGCCGCACCGACTGCAGCGACCCCCGGGCCGGCATCCGCCGTCCGAGCACGAACAGGATGACCATGATGACGGCGAACGGGACGACCTGGTCCAGGCCCGACTTCGCCCACTCCGGCCACCAGCTCTTGGTGGCGATGAGGCTCAGCTCGGACTGGAAGACGCCGAGCGCGATCCCGCCCGCGCCGACGAGCGCGATGGACTCCAGCCGCGCGATCAGCAGCACCGCGAGCGCCGGCACGATCATCACGGTGTAGTTCGCCGGGCTCAGCCCGGTGAGCGTGCTGGCCAGCAGCACCCCGACCGTGCTGACGAGCGCGCCGAGCACCATCGCGACGAGCGCGAGGCGGTTCGGGTCGAGGCCCATCAGCACGGCCCCGCGCTCGTTCTCCGACGCGGCCCGGGTGGCGGCGCCGGCGTGGCTGAACCGCAGGTAGGCCCAGACCCCGGCGGCCAGCGCCAGCATGATCGCCGCCATCACCAGCTCGCGCACCGACAGGGACGCGCCGAGCAGCTCGATCTCCTCGCGCGGGATCGGCGACTCGACCTTGACGTTGTTCGGCCCGAACCGGATCACCGCCAGCGCCTGCAGGCCGATCATGAGCCCGATCGAGACCACCACCTGGGCGAGCACCGGCGCGTTCCGCACCGGCCGGAACACCAGGTAGTGGACGAGGACGCCGAGCACCGCCGCGCACAGCAGCCCGATGAGCAGCGCCGGCAGGATCCCCACCTCGTCGCCGAGCTGGACGCTGCCCACCGGCAGGACCAGCAGCCCGTCGTCGACGAGCGTGGCGAAGACGTAGGCGCCCCACATCGCCATCGCGCCCTGCGCGAAGTTGATGATGCCGGTCGCGCGGTACACCAGCAGCAGGCCGGTCGCCAGCCCGATGTAGACAGCCGCGAGCCCGAGGCCGAGCACCGCGAACTCCAGATACGTGGTCACCCGCGTCTCCTCGCATCCGCCATGGTTCGTGTCCGTCCCGTCGTGGAGGGTGCGGGGGTCATCCGCCGGCCAGGCCCGCCGCCTTGAAGGCGAGGTGCTTGGCGCGGTCCATGTCGTAGTGGCGCCGGGTGACCAGCCGCTGCGCGAACAGCCCGCCGCCGGACTGGATGTTGGTCACGTGGTGCCAGCCGCCGTAGGCGTCGGCGGTCGTGTCGCGGATCGCGTGGAAGAGCCTGGTGCGGTACTCGCCCCCCACGTCCTTCCCGGTCGACATGTACTTCTCCAGGAAGGGGCGGAGCGTCCCGTTGTCGAAGTCCGCCATCGAGGGCGCGGTCAGGACGGCGCCTCCGGCGATGTCGTGCAGGTGGCGCACCATGCGGCTGAACTGCGTCGCGCCCTGGTACTTGGTGACGTTGGTGTACATGTCGTCGGGGTAGTAGTACCCCTCGGGCGTCGCGTGCGCGTGCAGGAGCGCCGCCTCCAGGCCGGCCCGCAGCAGGGTGGCGTGGATGATCATCTCGTCGATCTTCTCCCGGACGTGCGAGATCCGGTGGGTGCCGTTCGCCTCGGCGATCAGCTGCGCGAGGCCCACCAGCTCGTCGGCCTGCTCGACCATGAAGGCGGTGCCGCCGAGCCGCTCCCACAGCCCGAGCGAGTGCGCGAACACCGCCGCGTGCTCCACCGGCCCGTCGAGGAAGACGTGCTCGTTGGGGACGAAGACGTCGTCGAAGATGCACATGCTGTCCGGCACGCTCTTCTTCGAGCTGACCGGGAAGTCCCGGTCGTCGCCGCCGCTCGGGTGGTAGGTGGTGTTGGTGATGTGCACGCCCGGCGCGTTCACGGGGATCGCGCAGGCGATCGCGTAGTCCTCCTCGCCCGGCTTCATGGTCTTGGTGGGCATCACCATCAGGTGGTGGCCGAGCGCGGCGGCGCTGATGTGCAGCTTGGCGCCGCGCACCACGACCCCGTCGGGGGTGCGGCGGACGACGCGGACGTAGGCGTCGGGGTCGTCCTGCTTCGCCGGCGCCTGGCTGCGGTTCCCCTTGGCGTCGGTGATGCATTCGGTGATGCGGATGTCATCTTCGAGTGCCTTCTTGATGTAGGCGTTGATCCGCGGGAGGTACTCGGGCGCGGCCGACTCGATGCGGGAGGAGGCGACGATCAGCGTCATGACCGACTGGTACGTCACGTTGAGGAGCAGGTCCATCTCCAGCAGCTCGGGAATCTTGTCCCGCAGCTCGGCGGCACTGCGCGGCGCGGTGATGACCGGGTTCCGGGCGCCCGGCTCGGCGGAGTAGTACTTGTCGTATCCCTCGGCGGCCACTTCCATCGGAACCGCCAGGGCGGGTTCGGTGGCGAAATCCTCGATGAGCCGCCCCTCGAAGTAGACCTTGCGGCCGTCCTTGAGCGAGTCCTTGTACTGCTGCCCCGTCATCATGCTGGGGGTCCTCCTCCTGTGCGAGGCAACGCCGCCCGCGCGGCGCTCGTGCGGTGCCGGGCCGCCCCGGCCGAACGTCTGTCAGCCGCTTGAACATGACGTCGTCGTCATAAAGCGGACCTTGTCACGGCCCTTCCCCGGGTGTCAAGGGTCACATTTTCGTCGGACCGGAACCGCGCGCCCCGGGGACGCGGGCATGCCGGAGCGCGCCGCGACCAGCGCCGATCGCGGCCGCCGGGCGGTGCTTCCGGGCGGTGCTTCCGGGCGGTGCTTCCGGGCGGTGCCTCCGCCGGGTCACTCCCAGGTGCGCAGCTCCCGCTTGAGGATCTTGCCGCTGGCGTTGACCGGCAGCGCCGGGACGAACCGGAACTCCGCCGGCACCTTGTACTTGGCCAGCCGCTCGGCGCAGTGGGCGGCGAGGTCCTCGGCCGTCACCCGCGCGCCCTCGCGCGGCTGCACCCACGCCCGGACGATCTCGCTCCAGTGCTCGTCGGCGACCCCGACGACCGCGCTCTGCACGACGTCGGGATGCTCGGCGAGCACGGACTCGATCTCGATCGGGTAGATGTTCTCGCCGCCCCGCACGATCATGTCCTTCTTGCGGCCGTGCAGGTAGAGGTAGCCGTTCTCGTCGGCGTAGCCCATGTCGCCGGCCCGGAACCAGCCGCCGCGGGTGGCGCGCTCGGTCTCCTCGGGCATGCCGAGGTAGCCGTCGAACAGCATGTCGCTGCGGGTGGCGATCTCCCCCACCTCACCGGGCGGCACGTCGCGCAGGTCGTCGTCGACGATCCGCAGCGCGACGCCGTACGCGGGCTTGCCGATCGAGCCGAGCAGCTCGGGCCGCCCGTCCAGGGCGCGGCGGTGGTCCTCGGGCCCGAGCAGCGCCTGGAGGCCCGCCTCGGTGCCGGCGCCGAAGGCGTTGAGGAAGTCGCATTTGAAGGTGTCCATCGCCCGGCGCAGCAGGGACGGCGACATGGCGGCGGCGCCGTAGTACATCAGCCGCAGCCGCTCGTAGTCGTGGTCGTGGACGTCGTCGAGCTGCAGGATCGTGCTGATCATCGTCGGCACGAGGAAGACGCCGGTCAGCGTGTCGGCGGCCAGGTGGTCGAGCGTCACCCGCGGGTCGAACTGCGGGACGATCAGCGAGGTGAAGCCGTAGGCGACCCCCGCGAGCAGCTGGCAGATCCCGGTGATGTGGAAGGCCGGCGCGGCCGTGTAGCGGACCTCCTCCGGCAGCATGCGGAACTCGATGATCTGCTCGGTGACGATCGCCTTCATCATCCGCTGCGACTGGAGCACGCCCTTAGGCAGGCCCGTCGTGCCCGAGGTGAAGGCGAGGCCGATGACGTCGCGGTCGGACGCCACGACCGGCGGCTCGGCCTCGGTCCCGGTCGCGATGAAGTCCTCGTAGTCGGAGGACGCCTCGCCGGGGCGCTCGTCCAGCGCGAGCATGAGCTTGATCCCGTGCTGCTCGTCGAGCCCGTCGAGCAGCGCCGCGTACCGCACGTCGTAGAAGAGGGCCACCGGCTTCGCCCGGTCGACCAGGACGTCCACCTCCGGTCTGCGGAGCCGGTAGTTGAGCGGGACGTAGACCGCGCCGAGCTTCGTCGCGGCGAGCACGATCTCGACGAAGCGGTGCGAGTCCAGCGCGAAGATCGCCAGCCGGTCGCCGCGGCCGACGCCGTTGCCGCGCAGCGCCGACACCAGCCGGTTCACCCGGGCGTTCGTCTGCGCGAAGGTGTGCTCGCCGCCGTCGGCGAACAGGAAGCTCGCCCGGTCGGGGTGGTTGCGGGCGGTGAGCGCGATGCCCTCGCCGAGGCTGATCTCCATGCCCGCGCTCACAGCCGCTCGATGATGGTCGCGTTGGCCATGCCGCCGCCCTCGCACATCGTCTGCAGGCCGTAGCGCCCGCCGGTGCGCTCCAGCTCGCACAGCAGCGTCGCCAGCAGCCGGGTGCCCGACGAGCCGAGCGCGTGGCCGAGCGCGATCGCGCCGCCGTTCGGGTTGACCTTCGCCATGTCGAAGCCGGTCTCCTTCTGCCACGCCAGGACGACGGACGCGAACGCCTCGTTTATCTCGACGATGTCGATGTCGTCGGCGGAGAGGCCGGAGCGTTCCAGCACCTTGCGGGTGGCGGGGATCGGCGCGGTGAGCATGGCGATCGGGTCGTCGCCGACCACGGCGAACGAGTGGAAGCGGGCGCGCGGCGTGAGGCCGAGCCGGCCCGCCGCCTCCTCCGACATGATCAGCACCGCCGAGGCGCCGTCGGTGATCTGCGAGCTGTTCGCGGCGGTCACCTTGCCGTCGGGCAGGAACGCGGGCTTGAGGGCGGCGAGCTTCTCCGCCGTCGACTCCCGGATGCCCTCGTCGGACGTCAGGTCGGTGCCCGTGCGGGTCACCTCCCGGGTCTCCGGATTCCAGGTCCGGGCCTCGACGGGCAGCAGCTCGCGGTCGAAGCGCCCGGCGTCGCGGGCCGCGGCGGCGAGCCGCTGGCTGCGCAGGCCGAAGGCGTCCAGGTCCGCGCGGCTGAGCCCCCACCGGTCGGCGATGAGTTCGGCGCTCAGCCCCTGGTGGACGAGCCCTTTCCGGCCGTGGGTCTCGACATGGGCGTAGCGGGCCATGGCGAGCGGCCCGAACGGGTCGCCGCCGACGCCGGACGCGCCCATCGGCGTCCGCGTCATGACCTCGACGCCCGCGGCGACGACGATGTCGTAGGCGCCGGCGAGCACGCCCTGGGCGGCGAAGTGCGCGGCCTGCTGGCTCGACCCGCACTGCCGGTCGATCGTGGTCGCGGGAACGCTCTCGGGCCACCCGGCGGCGAGCACCGCCGAGCGGCCGATGTTGACGCTCTGGTCGCCCACCTGGCCGACGCATCCCATGATGACGTCGTCGACGCGGGCGGGGTCGAGGCCGTTGCGCCTCGCCAGCGCCCGCAGGACGGTGCCGGCCAGGTCGGCGGCGTGCCATCCGCCCAGGGAACCGTTGCGCCTGCCGCCCGGCGTGCGGACGGCGTCGACGATGACCGCGGATCCGACCATGCCACTCCCTACTTTGAAGTTGACGTCGGCCTCAGGCTAGATACACGGTTCGGAAGGTGTCAACGGTCACACCGTCTGGATGAACTTGACGTCGTCCTCGGCCTCGGCTCCGGCACGGCGGGACTGTCCCCCGTGCGAGCTACCGGCGATTGTCAACCGCGCGGTGATGATCTGGCGGGGTCGAATCCCTAGCGTTCTCAATGTCGAAAGCAACACCCGATCCGCGAAATTCCATTCGTGGCGAATTCGGCCACGCAAAATCACCGCCGGACCATTTTCCGGCATTCGGCTTTCCCTTGGAGGACGTCATGATCCGCGCTTTCACGAAGACCGCCGCGATCGCGGCCTGCTGCGCCGTCGCCGCCGCCGGGCTCACCGGCTGCGACGGCGTCCCCGACTCGGACGCCTTCCCGTTCGACTCCCCCGCACCGCGCAAGACCGCCGACGCGTTCACCGGCACCAAGAAGATCAAGGTCGGCGGCCGGTCGGTGAACGTGTCCTGCGCGGGCGCCCCGGTGAAGGACGCGCCGATGATCGTCCTGATGGCGGGGCTCGGCGACGGGCTCGGCAAGATGGCCGCCCTCCAGAAGACCCTGAGCAAGGAGAACCGGGTCTGCTCCTACGACCGGCTCGGCGCGGGCGCGAGCGACCGGCCGGAGGGCCCGCAGAGCTTCGCCGACACCGGGAAGGTGCTGACCGGCGTCCTCGACCGGGTCGCCGGCGACGGCCGGGTGGTCCTCGCCGGGCACTCGCTGGGCGGGATGATCGCCGCCAGGTACGCCCCCGGCCACAGGGACCGCGTCAAGGGGCTCGTCCTGATGGACGCCACGTCCCCGACCTCGGTCGCCGACATCAAGGGCGCGATCCCCGAGTCCGCCACCGGCCCGGCGGCGCAGCTGCGCGCGCAGACCCTCGCGGTGGACGCGGGGCAGAACCCCGAGCGGCTCGTCATCACCGATGAGAAGGTCCGCTCCGCCGGGAACATCCCGGCCGAGGTGATCCGGCACGGGAAGCAGTACCTCGCGGCCGTCCCCGAGTACGGGCCGGCCCTGGAGCGCGGGTGGACGGCCGGCCAGCGCACGTGGCTCGGGGTCTCCGCGCGCGCCAGGCTGAGCACCGCCGCCGGCAGCGAGCACTACATCTACGTCGACCGGCCCGACATCGCCGTCACGGCGATCCAGCGGGTCACCGCGCAGGCCGCGACGGCGGCGTGACCCGTGCGGGATCATGGGCCCATGCCGCCCAGCGAGGTTTCCGAGCGCGAGGCCGAGGTGCTGGCCGCCGTCGGCCGGCACCTGACGAACACCCAGATCGCGAGCAGGCTGCACATCTCGGTGCGGACGGTCGAGAGCCACGTCTCGTCGCTGCTGCGCAAGTACGGGGTGGCCAACCGGCGTGAGCTGGCGATCCTCGCCGCCGAGCGGCAGGAGGACACGGCCGGCGGCGCGGCGCGCTCCGTCGCCGGGCTGCCCGCCGCCCGCACCTCCTTCGTCGGGCGCGGCGAGGAGCTTGCGGAGATCGAGGCCGCCTCCGGCCAGGCCCGGCTGGTGACGCTGCTCGGCCCCGGCGGGGTGGGCAAGTCGCGGCTCGCGGCGGTGGCGGCGGCCGCGTCCGGGCAGGGCGGCGCGTTCGTCGACCTGGTGCCCGTGCGGGACGGCTTCGTCGAGCACGCCGTGGCGGCGGCGCTGGACGTCACCGAGAGCCCGCGGGCCGAACTCCGCACGGTGATCGCCGGGCGCCTCGGCCGCAGCCGCACGCTGATCGTGCTCGACAACTGCGAGCACCTGCTGGACGCGGTCGCGGGCTTCGCCGACCGGATCCTCGCGGCCTGCCCCGGCACCCGGATCCTCGCGACCAGCCGCGAGCGGCTCGGCGTCCCCGGCGAGCGGATCGTCCGGGTGGGGCCGCTGCCGCTGGCCTCGCACGCCGAGGCGCTGTTCACCGACCGCGCCCGCGCCGCCGACCCCGATTTCGCCGCCGGCCCGGCGGCGGTCGCGGAGATCTGCGCCCGCCTCGACGGCATGCCGCTCGCGATCGAGCTGGCGGCGGCGCGCAGCGCGGCGTTAGGCGCGGACGGCGTGCTGGCCGCCCTCGACGACCGGCTCCGGCTGCTCGCGGGCGGGCGCGGCGCCGACGCCCGGCACCGCTCGCTGCGCGCCGTCCTCACCTGGAGCCACGACCTCCTCGACGCGGAGGAGCGCGCCCTGTTCCGGCGGCTGGCGGTGTTCGCGGGCGCCTTCGACCTGGCCGCGGTGCTCGCCGTCGCCCCGGGGACGGGCGCGGGGGCGGCGGCCGACGTGCTGGGCCGGCTCGTCGACAAGAGCCTGGCCGGCAGGGCGGGCCCGGCGCGCTGGCGGCTGCTGGAGACGGTCCGCGCGTTCGCCGCCGAGCAACTCGCCCTCAGCGGTGAGGAGGCGGACGCACGGAGCCTGCACCTGGCATGGTCGTCCGGCGTCGCCGCCGAGCTGGCCGCCCGGGACGGGGACGTCCGGGCGGAGTTCGACACCGCCGCCGACGACCTGCGCGCCGCGCTGGCCGCCGCGCCCGCCGATGCCGGGGAGGTCGCGCACGGGCTGGCGCGGTCGCTCGGCCGGCTCGCCTACCGGCGCCGGTTCCCGCGCGAGGCGCACGGGCACTTCCTGGACGCGGCCGAGCGCGCGGGGTCGCCCGGCGAGGCGTCCGCGGACCTCAAGAGCGCGGCCGACTGCACGCACGTCATGCCCACCGGCGGGCACCGCCACTACGAGCTGCTGTGCACGGCCGCCGACCGCGCCCGCGACGCGGGCGACGGGAACGCCGAGGCCGTGCTGCTGGCGACGGCGGTCGTCACCACGGCGCGCAATCCCGGCTGGTACGCGGTCCCGCAGGCGGAGCTGAGGCGGCTGGCGGAGCGCGCGGAGGCCGCCGGCGACCAGGACGATCCGGTCGTCGCGGCCTGGCTCGCCGCCGCCCGCGCGTGGACGGCGCCCGCCGCACCCTACAGCGCCGACCCCGCCCTGGCGGAACGGGCCGTCGCGCTGGCCCGCGCGGCGGGCGACCCGGTGCTGGTCAGCGCCGCGCTCGACGCGCTCGTCAGCGCCGCGCTGCGGGCCGGGCGGCTGCGCGAGGCGCACCGCGTCGCCCGCGACCGGCTGGACCTGCTGGCCGGCCTCCCGCTCGCCGACCCGCGCTGCTCCGCGGAGGTCGTCGACATCGTGCACGTGGCGGTGAACTGCGCCTTCGCCGCCGGGGACCTGCCCGCCGCGCTCGCCGCCGCCCGGCCCGCGCTGGCCGACGACCTGCTCGGCGACCTGCTCGGCGACCAGTACTACCTCTCGACCAACAACCTGATCCTGCCGCTGGCGCTGAGCGGCGCGTTCGACGAGGCGCTGCGGCACGCGGACGACGCCTGGGAGAGCTGGCTGCGGGCGGGACGGCCGGAGAGCGGCATGATGCAGCCGGTCGCCGTCGGGCCCGCGCTCGTCCACGGCCTGCGCGGCGACCGTGAGCGGCACGCGATGTGGCGGGCCCGCACGTCCGGGGAGGCGACCGGGCAGGTGTTCGACCACGCGACGCTCGCCGGTTTCGCGGACGCCCTCGTCGCCGTCCACACCGGGCGCCTCGACACCGCCGCCGGCCTGGTCGGCGCGCTGTTCTCGGACGCGACCAACCCGCTCTACGCCGGATACGCCCACGCGGCCGGCGCCGAACTCGCCGTCCTGGCGGGCCTGCCGGACGCGGCGGCCCGGATCGACGCCGCCGAGCCCGCCGCCGCCGAGAACGCGTGGGGCGCCGCGTGCCTCGCCCGCGCGCGGGGACGGCTGCACGGCGATCCCGCCGAGCTGGCCGCCGCCGTCGAGGGCTGGGAGCGCATCGGCGCCCGGTTCGAGCGGGCGTCCACGCTGCTGCTCCTGCCCGGCCGCGAGGACGAGGGCCGCGCCGAACTGGCCGAGCTGCTGGAACGCCGATAGCGCACCCCCGGTCGGGAGGTGCGCCATCGGCCGTGCAGGTCAGGCGGTGAAGAACCCGCCCACCGCCGCACCGATCGACTCGGGGTCGACCTGGCCGTGCGCCTGCCCTTCCAGCCACTCCAGACGGGCGTCCGGGAGCAGCCCCGCCACCGCCTGCGCGGCGTCGCGCATCCGGTCGGTGCTGGCCGAACCCGCCAGCACCAGCGTCGGGACCGCCACCGTGGACAGCCGCTCCGGGACCGGTCCCGCGCCGACGACCGCGGCCTCGTAGGCGAGCGTGTGCGCGACGTCCTCGATCTGCGGCCAGAACGGCTGGGCCTTCATGCCCGCCACCGCCTCGGGCGGCATCTCGGCACCGGCGGTGAGGAACAGTTCGACGGCGTCCCCGCGCCGCCCCTGCTCGACCAGCGCGCCCAGGTCCTTCGCGGACGGCAGCGAGCCGCCCGGCGCCGTGACGTACGGCGGCTCGAACACCGCGAGCCTGCTGATGGGCGCGCCCGCCGCCGCCGCCTCCAGCGCCAGCGCGCCGCCGGACGACCCGCCGAACACCAGCGCCGTGCCGCCGGCCGCCTCGATCAGCGCGGTCAGGTCCTCGATCTCCCGCCGGACGTCGTACGGGGCGGTGTCGCCGCTGTCGCCTCGGCCGCGCCGGTCGTAGGTGTAGACGGTGTGCGTCGCGGCCAGCGCCCCGGCGATCCCGGTCATGATCGGGTCGCTGCGGGTGGAGAACGCGCCCTGGACGAGGACGACCGCCGGTCCCGCGCCGACGCGGTCGTAGGCGATGGACGTGCCGTCCGCCGAGGTCGCCGTGCGGTGCCGGGGCCGGTAGGTGAGCAGCACGATCCCGTCGCCGCCCACCGGCCGGGACTCCACCAGCCGCAGCTCCGCGGCTTCGGCTCCGTCGCCGAAGAGCCGCTGCCCGCCGCCCAGCATGACCGGGTGGACCAGCAGCCGGTACTCGTCCACCAGCCCGCGCTCGGCCAGCGCCTGGACGAGCCGGGCGCTCCCGTTGACCAGGATGTCCTCGCCGGGCTGCCGCTTCAGCTCGGCGACGTCGTCCAGCGTGATGACGGTCGTGTTGTCCCACTCCGGGTCGTCGAGCGTGCTGGAGACGACGTACTTGGGCATCCGGTTCATCGTGTCCGCGAACTCGCCGGTCTGCCGCGGCCACGCCTGCGCGAAGCCCTCGTAGGTCGTCCGGCCCAGCAGGAGGGCGCCGGCGGAGCGGACCTCGTCGGCCTTGAGGGCGTCGCCCTCCTCGCCGCGGTCGAACCGGAAGGCCCAGCCCAGCTCGCCGGGCCTCTCGATGACGCCGTCCAGGGTCGTGAACTCGGAGACGATGATCTTCCTCATGGTCGTTCCCTTTCGGATGGGGTGCGGATGGATAGATGAGGTCAAGCGGTGCGGGTCCGCCGGGTGCGGGCGCCCGTCCCGGCGAGGAGGGGCAGCAGCATGAGCGCGGCCGTCAGGCCGAAGGCGGCCGGGTACCCGGTGCGGACGGCGAGGAGGCCGAAGCCGGTGGCGCCGAGCGTCACCGCCACGGGGTTCGACACCGCGACCAGCAGCGCGATGCCGCTCGCCGCGATCACAGCCCCGGCACGAGCTGCCGCGACGCGACGGCCGGCGTCCCGCAGGCGACGCCGTGGACGCCGAGGCCCTCGCCGCGCCGCTCGGCCGGGACGATCGAGGCCACCAGCGCCCCGCCCAGCACCACCGCCACCGCGAACCCGGCGCCCCGGACCAGGCACGCCGCCAGGACCATCGGCATCGATCCGGCCGCCGCCAGCACGAGCGCCGGCGCCCCGAGCAGCACGAGCCCGGTCCCGAAGACCGCCCGGTACCCGAAGCGGGCCGTCAGGCGCGGGACGGCGAACTCGGCGGCCACGGTCGCCAGCATCATCACGCCGGTGGTCAGCCCGGCCCCGACGCCGCCGGCCCCGATCGCGTCCGCGTAGCGGGGCAGCGCCGAGAACAGCAGGTAGAAGCTGGTGGACGAGCCCACTCCGGCGAGGAGCACCAGCACGAACGCCCTGCTCATCAGCCGGGGCCGGGCTGCGGCGCCCGTCGCGGCGTACATCGTGGTGGCGGTCATCGGGTCCTCCTCGGCGGTCGTCCGACTGCTGAGCAAGCGTCGCCGCCGGACCCACGGAGCGGCATCCGTGCCCATCACGGATCCACCACGGACGGCCCCGCAGACACGGACGCGCCGGTGGCGTCCCCCCGAGGGACGCCACCGGCGCGGGCGGTGCGGTTACTTGCAGATCGCCGTTACTTGCAGATCGCCGTGTCGACCAGCTTCGAGATCGTCGTCATCTTGTCCATCGCGTCCTTCAGCATGGCCTCCTCGGAGTCCTGCTTCGCGATGATCGCGCCCGGCAGCGCGTTGACGACCACCGTGACCTCGCGGCCGTCGGTGGTCACGCCGCCCCGGGACTCGTAGCCGTGGATGTCGCCGCCGTGGCCCCAGATCTTCGTGCAGGACAGCGTGGTCTGGTCGAGGCCCAGCCCGAACACGGTGTCCGGCATGTCGCCCGGCGACTCCATCGTCTTCTGCATCTCCGCGAGTTGCGCGGCGGGCATCAGCTTGCCGCCGACCACGGCGGTGAAGAAGCGGTTGAGGTCGCGCGGGGTGGAGACCACCATGCCGGCCGCCCCGGAGATCGACGGGTCCATCTCGGTCGCCTTCTTCAGCGTGCCGCCGGGTGGCGCGATGTACCCCTCCATCCGGGGCTTGCGGACGCCGGTGTCGCCGGGCTTCGGCCAGTAGGTCTGCTTGAGGCCGATCCGGTCGATGACCCGTTCGGTGACCGCCTCGCCGACCGGCCTGCCGGTGATCTTCTCGACGAGCATCCCCGCGAGGACGTAGTTGGTGTTGCTGTACTCGCGCTTCTTCCCGACGGGGAACGACGCCTTCATCTTCAGCGCGGGCCGGAGCAGGTCCTCGGCCGTGTAGGTCTTGGTCGGGAGCGTGTCGGTGGTCGGGACGAGGGCCTGCGTGTAGTCGGGGATCCCGCTGGTGTGCCCGAGCAGGTTCCGGACGGTGATGCTCTTGCCGTCCCAGTCCGGGCCCTTGGCGACGCCGGGCAGGTAGGTGTCGATCGGCTCGTCCAGCTTCGCCTTCCCCTCCCCGATCAGCTGCAGGACGGTCGCGGCGACGAAGCTCTTGGTGTTGCTGCCGACGCGCACGTACCCGTTCTTCGGGGGCGCGTCGCCGGTCTCGCGGTCGCCGGCGCCGGCCGAGTAGTCGCGGACCTTCCCGTCCGCACCCTTGACGGAGACCAGCACGCCGGGGAACCCGGCCTTCACCACCTTCTGCATCGCGGCCACCACGGCGACCTCGTTCTTGGCCGTGCCGATCTCCGCCTCGGCATCGGCCTTGTCGCCGGTGGCGCAGCCCGCCAGGCCGAGCCCGGCTGCCACCGCCACCGCGGCGAGCTTCACCGGCCTCCTGCGGCGCGCGGACAGGACGCCGGGACGAGCGGCGGGCGGGAAATACTCGGACACCTTTTCTCCTCAAAACCACCGGGTTCGGTGGGAGCGGGGGGCGTTTCTCTGGAAAGCCTCAAGAATGGCGGCCCGCAGGTGCTCGATTCGATAACGCGCACTGGAAGAAACACGGTGTAGCCAGCACCACCGCCCCGGTACAGCGGGCACGACCGGGCAGGCGGCTCCCCTGGGACTGGTAGCGCCTGCACTACCGCCGCATGGGCAACTGGCTGCATTGCCGCGGGTGAGGCGCCGTTCCTAGCGTCGTGGGGCACTCGAACGAGACCGATCCCCCCGGAGGACTGCTCCCGATGTCAATGCCCCCCGTGGACGACGTCGTCCACATCGAACGCGTCAGCAAGACGTACGGCGACGAGAATCCCGTCGTCGCGCTCGCCGGCGTCGACGCCCGGTTCCGCCGGGGGACGATGACCGCGGTGATGGGGCCGTCCGGCTCCGGGAAGAGCACGCTGCTGCACTGCGCGGCCGGCCTCGACCGGCCCTCCTCGGGACGGGTCATGATCGGCGACACCGACCTGTCGACGATGTCGGAGAAGGAACTGACGATGCTGCGCCGCAGCAGGATCGGCTTCGTGTTCCAGGCGTTCAACCTGATCGGCGCGCTCACCGTGGAGCAGAACGTCCTGCTGCCGTCGCGGCTGGCGGGCGCCCGCCCGGACCCGGCGTGGGTCACCGAGGTGATCGAGCGGGTGGGGCTGGCGCACCGGCTCGGGCACCGCCCGGCGGAGCTGTCCGGCGGCCAGCAGCAGCGGGTCGCGATCGCCCGCGCGCTCGTCACCCGGCCCGAGGTGATCTTCTGCGACGAGCCGACCGGCGCGCTCGACACGACGACCGCGGCGGAGGTGCTCGCGCTGCTGGGCGCGGCCGTCGAGCAGTCCGGTCAGACGATCATCATGGTGACGCACGACCCGGTCGCCGCGTCCTACGCCAACCGGGTCATCGTGCTGGCGGACGGGAAGATCGTGCGGGACATGCCGCAGCCCGGCGCCCCGCGCATCGCCGAGGAGCTGGCGATGCTCGGCCGCCGCAAGCCCGTCGCCGCCCGGGAGGGCTGAGCGGTGCTGCTCCTCGCCTTGCAGATGCTGCGGTACCGGAAGGGCACGTTCGTCGCGACGTTCCTCGCGCTGTGCGCCGGCGTCCTGGTCCTCACCGTGTGCGGCGTCCTCACCGAGTCGGGACTGCGGTACAACGGCCTGCCGCAACGGTATTCGGACGCGCTCGCCGTCGTCGCCAAGCGCGACCTCACGGTGGCCGGTCCCGAGAAGTTCGGGGAGCGCGAGACCACGAGGCTCGTGCTGCCCGAGCGCGGCGGCGTCCCCGAAGCGCTCGTCGCCCGGATCGCCGCGGTCCCCGGCGTGAAGCAGGCCGTCGCCGACCGGTCGATCACGGTCGCCCTGCCGGCGGCGCCGTCCGTCCCCGCGCTGGGCCACGGCTGGGCGAGCGCCGCGCTCGGCCCGCACCGCATGGTGTCCGGCGCGCCGCCGCGGGCCGACGACGAGATCGCGGTGGACGCCCGCCTCGCCGCGGCCGGGAAGCTGAAGCCCGGCGCCACCGCGCGGCTCCTCACCGGCGGGGCCGTCCACCCGGTCCGGGTGAGCGGCGTCGTCGACACCGGCGACGCGGAGGGGACGAGCGCGGCGCTGTTCTTCACCGACGCGCGGGCCGCCGCGCTCGACCCGCACCGCGGTCGCGTCGACGCGGTCGGGGTGCTCGCCGCGCCGGGCGCCGACCGGGACGCGGTGACCGCGAAGGTCGCGCGCATCGCGGACGCCGCCGGGGCCAAGTCCTACACCGGCGACGAGCGGGGGCTCGCCGAGGAGCCCGAGGCCGCCGCCGCCAAGGAGATGGCCGTGCAGGCCGGCGCCGCGTTCGCCGGCTACGCCGTGATGATCATCGTGTTCGTCGTCGCGGCCACGGTCGGGCTCTCGGTGCGGCACCGCCGCCGCGACATCGCCCTGCTGCGGGCCATCGCGGCGACCCCGGCGCAGGTGCGGCGGCTGATCCTCGGCGAGGTGGGGATGCTCGCCGCGCTCGCCTCGGTCGTCGGGGTCCCGGCCGGCTTCGCCGCCACCGTCTGGATCCGGAACCGGCTCGTGGACCGGGGCTTCGTGCCCGAGTCGTTCGAGGTGCGGGGCGGCGCGCTCGCCGCGCTCGCGTCGATCGCCGCCGTGGCCGTGGTGGCGCTGCTGTCCGCGCTGGTCGCCGCGCGCCGCACCACCGCGATCCGGCCCACGGAGGCGCTCGGTGAGGCCGCCGTCGAGACGTCCCTCGGCGGGCGGTTCCGGATCGTGTCCGGCGCGGTGTGCCTCGCCGGCGCGGTGGCGATGATCGGGCTCACCGGCACCGCGACCGGGCAGACCGCCATGGGCGTCGCGTTCGGCATGCTCATCGCGTTCGTGCTGGCGGTCGCGCTGCTCGCGCCGTGGATCAACCGGGCCGCCGCGCAGGTCCTCGGCCCGGTCCTGCGGGCGGTCTGGGGCGACAGCGGGTACCTGGCCGCCGCGAACCTGCGCGGCAACGCCCGCAGCATGGTGGCCGTGCTGACCGGGCTCGTCCTGTCCGTCGGGCTGGGCGGCACCGTCTGGTTCCTCCAGGACAACCTCGACCGGCAGACGGTCGAGCAGAGCCGGGACGGCACGATCGCGCAGCACGTGCTGGCCGGCGCCGCCGGGCTGCCCGCGTCGGCGGCGGAGGACGCGCGCCGCGTCCCGGGCGTGCTCGCCGCGACCGGCGTCCGCCGCACCTCGGTCATCGCGCCCACGGACATCGAGCCCATGACGTTCGTCGCGCAGGGCGTCGACCCGCAGGGCGTGGAGAAGACCCTGGACCTCGGCGTCAAGTCGGGACGCCTGGCCGACCTGCGCGCCGGCGCCGTCGCCGTGTCGACGTCCCTCGCCGACCAGAACGACCTGCGGGTCGGAAAGGACGTGAAGCTGTGGCTCGGCGACGGCACGCCGGTCACGCTGCGGGTCGTGGCGACCTACGACCGCAACTTCGGGTTCGGGGACGTCACGCTGGCCAACGAGACGCTCGCCGGGCACACCGCGACCGGGCTGGACGACCACGTCCTGATCCGCACCGCGCAGGGCGCCGACGCGGGCGCCGCGCTGAAGGGGCTCGCGGCCAAGTACCCGGCGAGCACCGTGACGGGCGCGAGCGAGCTCAACGGCGAGCTGGCCAAGGACCTCGCGATCAGCGCGTGGCTGAACAAGATGCTGATCGCCGTCCTGGTCGGCTACGCGGTGCTCGCCGCCGCCAACACGCTGATCATGGCCGGGCTGTCCCGGGCCCGGGAGCTGTCGCTGCTGCGGCTGGTCGGGCTGACCCGCGGCCAGGTGCGGCGGATGGCGTACGCGGAGCAGTCCGTCCTGCTCGGGGTGGCGCTCGCGATCGGCGTCGGGATCGCGGCGATCACCCTGTCCTCGGTCGTCAACGCCCTCGCCGGGCAGCGCGTCCCGTACGTCCCGGCCGCCGGCTGGATCACCATCGTCGGCGGGACGGTCCTGCTCGCACTGGTCGCGACCGTCCTCCCGATCGCGCGTCTGCTGCGGACGCCGCCCGTCGAGGGCATCGGCGTCCGCGAGTAGGGCGGGCGAGCAGGGCGGGAGAGCCCCCGCGTCCCGGCCGCGCGCCGCCGGGACGCGGGTTCCCGCCGCACTGGCTCCTAGGCCCGGCGCCTGGTGTCCTCCAGGTAGCGCAGGACGGCGGCGACGCGGCGGGAGACGCGGTCGGTCGGGGCGAGGTCGAGCTTGGCGAAGATGTTGCGGATGTGCTTGTGGACGGCGCCGTCGGTGACGACGAGCCGCTCCGCGATGGCGGTGTTGCCGAGCCCCTCCGCCATCAGCGCCAGCACGTCCCGCTCCCGGCCGGTCAGCCGCTCCAGCCCGGTGTCGGCGCGGCCCCGCGTGATGAGCTGCGTGACGACCTCGGGGTCGATGGCCGTGCCGCCCTCGGCGACCCGGTGCAGCGCGACCAGGAACTGCTCGACCCGGCCGATCCGCTCCTTGAGCAGGTACCCGAGCCGGTCGGCGCCCCCGGCGAGCAGCTCGCCCGCGAACGCCTGCTCGACATGGGCGGACAGGACGAGGACGGCCAGCCCCGGCCGCCGGCGCCGCGCCTCGACCGCCGCCCGGATCCCCTCGTCGGTGTGGGTCGGCGGCATCCGGACGTCGACGATGGCGACGTCCGGGCGGCCCTCCTCGACCGCGTCGAGGAAGGAGTCGGGGCCGTCGGCGGCGGCCACCACGTCCAGGGACTCGGCGCGCAGCAGCGCGGCCATGCCCTCGCGCAGCAGCGGGTCGTCCTCGGCGATCACGATCCGCACGGCAGCTCCATCCGGAGAACGGTCGGCCCGCCGGGCGGGCTGGTCAGGGCGAGGGACCCGTCGTGCGCCTCGATCCGGCTCCGGATGCCGGCGAGGCCGGAGCCGGCGTGCTCGTCCGCGCCGCCGGCGCCGTCGTCCTCGACGCGCAGCAGCAGCCGGTCGCCGCTGCGGCGGACGACCACGGCGGCCTGCCGGGCGCCGCTGTGCCGGGAGATGTTGGTGAGCGCCTCGGCCGTCACGAAGTAGGCGGTCGCCTCGACGGACACGGCGCAGCGGCCGGGGACGTCGACGTCCACCCGGCAGGGGACGGCGCAGTCGGCGGCGAGGCCGTCCAGGGCGCGCGCGAGCCCGCGGTCGGCGAGGACGGGCGGCAGGATGCCGCGCACGACCCCGCGGAGCTCGGCCAGCGCCTGCTCGGCGGCGTCCTGCGCGCGCTCCAGCAGCGCCTCCGCCTCCGCCGGGTCGCGGGCCAGCGCGCGGCGGGTCGCGCCGACCAGCAGGGAGACGGCGACCAGCCGGCTCTGCGCCCCGTCGTGCAGGGAGCGCTCGATGCGCCGCAGCTCGGTCGCGTGGGCGTCGAGCGCGGCGGCGCGGGTGGCCGACAGCTCGGCGACGCGCAGCGACAGGTCGGCGTCGGGCGGCGGCGCCAGCAGGCGCCGGCCCGGCCACGCCTGCAACCGGGCCGTGGCCGGTCCGACGACCACGAACGCGACGGCCAGCAGGACGCCGAACGCCGCGACCGCGAGGGCGTCGCGCTCCCGGTGCACCGTCCAGAAGACCAGCGTCGGGGCGGCGTTGTCCGCCGGCAGGATCCGCCACCACAGCGGGTACGTGACGTTCTGCAGGGCGTTGACCGCGAGGGTCGTCCCGACGATGCCGAAGAACAGGCCCAGCGTGCCGTGCACCGCGAGCCAGACCAGGTCGCGCCGCAGCACCGGGTCGGTGCGGACGGCCCCCGGCCGGCTCGGCGCGGGCCCCATCGGGATCAGCTCCGGGCCCGACCGGGACAGCCGCGCCCGCTCCCGCTCGGCGACGGCCCGGACGACGCGCGGCCAGACCGGCGCCAGCGGACGGCCGGCGCCCACCGCGTACAGGGGCGCGGCCAGCAGGAACGCCAGCAGGGCCGCGAACGACAGCAGGGCCGTGGCCAGCCCCCAGACGAGCTGCTCGAGCGCGTCCAGCACGGCGCGGGCGTGCCGGACGGCGATCAGCCGCCGGGTCCGCCGGGCGCCGGCCGCCTTCGCGGTGTCCGCCAGAGTACGCACGCGGTGACAGTACGACACCCAAACGATCTTTGCGCCGGGGTCGGCCGGATCGTCTCGGTCAGTGGGACCCGCCGGGCTCGCACCGCGTGCCCGGAGCCGTCCGCTACGCGCCGGACGCGTGCGGTTGCAGCTGCTTGCGCGAGGTCACGTCGAGCTTGGCGAAGATCTTCCGCAGGTGCCACTCGACGGTGCGGGGGCTGATGAACATCCGCGCGCCGATCTCGGGGTTGGTCAGCCCCTCCCGGACCAGCCGGACGATCTGCGCCTCCTGCGCGGTGAGCTCGCGGCCGGTGTCGGCGGCGCGCCGGCGGACGTGCTCCCCGGTGGCCGACAGCTCCCGGGCGGCCCGCTCGGCGAAGGCGCCCATGCCCATGGCGGTGAACGCCTCGTGCGCGGTCCGCAGCTGCTCGCGGGCCGGCCGCCGGTGCCTCCGGCGGCGCAGCCATTCGCCGTAGAGCAGGTGGGCGCGGGCCAGCTCGCCGCGCAGCCGGGTCCGGCCGAGCCGGTCGATCGCCTCCAGGTAGTGCTCCTCGGCGGTGGTCCCGGTGGCGGCGAGCGCCTGCGAGCGCGCGTGGAGCCCGAGCGCCCAGTCGGTCCCGGCGGTCCGCGCGAGGACGCCGAGCCGGCGCAGCGGCGCGGCGGCCCGCTGCGGCGCGCCGCCCCGGACGGCGGCCTCGACGCACTCGGGCAGCACCCACGTCTCGGTGGCGACGTCCGCCGGGCGGTCGCCCGCGCACCCGGCCACGGCGGCCAGGGCGTCCTGGTATCGGCCGAGGCCGTTGCAGAGCACGGCGGTGGCCCAGGCGCCGAGGACGGGCCCGTGCCCGTCGCCGCGGGAGGCGGCCTCGGCGGCGACCGCCTTGGCCAGCGCCGCCGTCCCGGCCTCGCGGCCCTGCCAGGCGGCCAGCATCAGCGCGCCGTAGGGCGACCGCGCGTTCCCGGTCGCCTCCGACACCGTCTCGGCCTCGGCGACCAGCGCCGCCGCGGCGGCCAGGTCGCCGCCGAGCACCTTCGCGGCGATCCGCGCGGTCAGCGCCAGCGGCAGCTCGCCCGCCCGGCCCGTTCCCCGGACGAGCCGGACGTACCGGTCGGTGAGCGCGTCCCAGGTGCCGTAGTCCCACAGCGTCGCGGCGGCCAGGCCGGCGAGCCAGCCCCACTGGAGGCCGTCCTCGTCCGGCAGGTCCGGGGCGCGGAAGGCGTCGGCCGCGGTCCGCAGCGCCGCCGCCCCCGCGGCGAGGCCGTCGGTGAGGCAGCGCGCCATCCCGTCCAGGAGCAGGTCGCCCGGGCGCGGCGGCTCCGGCGGGGGCGGCGCCGACCGCGCCGCCGCTGCCGCCGCCGCGGGACCGCCGCCCGCCGGGCCGCCGCCGAGGATGGCCGCGCCGATCGCCTCCAGATGGGCGTCGCGGGCGAGCGGCGCGTCCTGCGCCCGGAGCCGCCGGGCGGCCGTGAGCAGCAGCGGGGCCGCGGCGCCGGGGTCGGTGGTGACGGCGATCCGGGCGCGCAGCAGCTCGGCCCGGCCGCGCCGGCCCCGGTCGAGCGTGCCCGCCTCGGCGATGGACAGCATCCGCGACGCGGCGCGCGCCGCCCCGGCCTGGTGCGCCGCCCGCGCCGCGGCCAGGGCGCGGTCCCGGCGCCGGGCCGGGTCCGGGGTCAGCTCGACGGCGCGGGTCAGGAACGCCGCCGCCGCGGC